>NZ_JAQISV010000050.1:0-45831 GCF_048569675.1 Geodermatophilus sp. CPCC 206100 | reverse complement strand
CGCCCGCTCCGGCCGCGTCCCCCCGGCCGGGGTCGGCCGGTGGCCGGCGGCCCGTCGCGGCTTCGGGGCCGCGGCCCGGGGGGCGACCGTCGTCCACCCGTCCGGTCACCCGTCCGGTCCGCGGTGGGTGCAGCGACGCGGACCGGACCCCGCCGGGGCTGCGGCTGACCCGTCGGGCCCGTCGGCTCGGTGCCGTCCTCGTGCTCGGCGCCGGGATCGCCGTGGGGTCCTGGATCGGGTCCCTCCTGGGCGGGGACTCGGGTCAGCTCCAGCTGGTGGGGGAGCAGGCCGTCGTCGTCCAGGCCGGGGACACCGTGTGGTCGATCGCCGCGGAGGTCGCCGGTCCCGACCGTGACGTGCGCGCGGTGGTGGACGCGATCGAGGAGCTCAACGCCCTCGACGGTGCCGCCGTGATCCCCGGCCAGTTGCTCCGGCTGCCCTGACCGACCTCGTGGCGGCGGGCGCGAGGACGACTGGCGACAAGGCTGACCCGCCAGGTTCGTCAACTGTCCGTGCCGAGTTGTTGACGGAGTGTGCCCACGGGACGACATACGGTCGTCCCGTGTCAGTCACCTCGGAACGCCGCTCGGCCGCCTTCACCCAGCACTCGCCGGACGTCGAGGTCCACGCGGACGGCTCCTGGTGGCCCGGCGCGATCCTCGGCTGGCGGCACGACCAGGACGGCTCCTGCGAGGTGTCGGTCCGGGTCGCCGTCGCGGGGGTGGAGCGCGAGACGTGGGTCGACCTGGGCGACCTCCGGCTGACTCGGCCGCCGCTCGCCGAGCCGACCGGGACCGGGGAGCCAGGTGCCGGTGCGCCGGCCGGGGTCGAGCCGACCGTCGTCCTCGACCGTGCGGCCGCCCGCAGGCAGCTGGTGGCCGACGTGCTCACCTCTCCCGAGCTCCCCGCGGTCAGTGCGGGCGCCACGCTCCGGGGTGGCCGGTCGCGCCGCCGCCATGGTGGCGACGTCACCGCCGAGCTCCCGGCCGTCGGGCGGGAGTCCTCCGCCGGCCGGCACCGGGCGCCGGCGGCGGTGGCCGGCCGCCACCGTGCCACCGACCAGGCGCCCGTGGGCCCCCCGGTGGCCGCCGCCGCGGCGCGGCCCGAGCTGGACTGCCTGACCCGCCCCCTCCGGCTCACCGACCGCGTCACCCGTCCGCGCCTCCCGCGACCGGACGGCGCCACCCCTCGCTGACGACGCCGGCCGAGCCGCCCTCCTCCGGTCGCCGGTGCTCCGCGCCGCCCCTCGTGTCGGGCGGCCCGTCGGGTGCGCGCGTCCCGGCGCCCTCCGGCGACGGGGCGGACGACGACACGCGTTACACCCGCCGAGCGGGGTTGACGAGCCTGTAGCGGCGTGTCGCCGTGACGGGTGGGGGAGTTGAGCGAAGCTGGTCACGGCCGTGTCTCGACGGAACAGAGTGCGCGTGTCTCGGCTTGCACATCTAGTAGAGGCGCGCCTAGGGTTCCCCTACATCTAGTAGTTGCACCGCTGTAAGTCCGTCCACAGGCCAGCCACAGGTCATCCCCGGGACGTCCACCGGATGTCCCCAGGGGGGTCCACAGCCGGCCGCTGGAATCGGGTACCACCGGGCCGCCGCAGCGGCCCGGCGCCCGTGTCGGACAGGTACCACCGGAGGAGGGGAGAGAGCGTGCGCTGCCCCTTCTGCCACAACGCCGACAGTCGGGTCATCGACTCGCGCGAGGCCGACGAGGGGGCCACCACGCGCCGCCGGCGGTCGTGTCCCGCGTGTGGCCGGCGGTTCACCACGGTCGAGGAGGCCGTGCTCGCCGTGGTGAAGCGCAGCGGGGTGAGCGAGCCGTTCAACCGCACCAAGGTCGTCGCGGGGGTTCGGCGCGCCTGCCAGGGGCGACCGGTCGACGAGGACCAGTTGCAGAAGCTCGCCCAGCAGGTGGAGGACGCCATCCGGGCCTCCGGGGCGGCCGAGGTGCCCAGCCACGAGGTCGGGCTGGCCATCCTCCGGCCGCTGCGGGAGCTGGACGAGGTGGCCTACCTGCGCTTCGCCAGCGTCTACCGCGCGTTCACCTCGCTCGAGGACTTCGAGAAGGAGATCACCGAGTTGCGGGCCCGGTACCTCGCGGCCGGGACCCTGCCGCTCCCTGGCATGCAGAACGACCCGCCGGTCGTCCGCCGGCGAGGTGGGGGGCGGGGCCAGGCCGCCTCCGACGGCAGCGCCGCCGGCACCTGAGAACTGTCAGCACCACCCGATACAACCGTGTGCGGCTCTCTTCCCCAGCCGCCGCAGCCCACAACAGAGGGAGAGCTCCGTGACCGAGACCGAGGATCGCTTGTCGGGCCGCACGCGTCGCGCCGCCAAGGCGCCGACCAGGGGGAAGGGCCTGAAGATCAAGCGCGTCTTCACCACCGCCGGGGTGCACCCGTACGACGAGGTGACCTGGGAGCGTCGTGACGTCGTCATGACCAACTGGCGGGACGGCTCGATCAACTTCGAGCAGCGCGGCGTGGAGTTCCCCGCCGAGTGGAGCATCAACGCCACCAACATCGTCACGACGAAGTACTTCCGCGGCGCCGTCGGCACCCCGCAGCGCGAGAACAGCCTGCGCCAGCTGATCGACCGGGTGGTGCTCACCTACGGTCAGGCCGGCCGCGACCACGGCTACTTCGCCTCCGAGGGCGACGCCGAGATCTTCGAGCACGAGCTGACCTGGATGCTGATGCACCAGTACTTCAGCTTCAACAGCCCCGTGTGGTTCAACGTCGGCACGAGCGCGCCCCAGCAGGTCAGCGCCTGCTTCATCCTCGCCGTCGACGACGAGATGGACTCGATCCTCAACTGGTACCGGGAGGAGGGGCTGATCTTCAAGGGCGGCTCCGGAGCCGGCCTGAACCTCTCCCGCATCCGCTCCTCCAAGGAGCTGCTCTCCTCCGGTGGCACCGCCTCCGGGCCGGTCTCCTTCATGCGCGGCGCGGACGCCTCCGCCGGCACCATCAAGTCCGGTGGCGCGACCCGTCGCGCGGCGAAGATGGTCGTCCTCGACATCGACCACCCCGACATCGAGGAGTTCATCGAGACCAAGGCGCGCGAGGAGGACAAGATCCGCGCGCTGCGGGACGCCGGCTACGACATGGACCTGGGCGGCAAGGACATCACCAGCGTCCAGTACCAGAACGCCAACAACTCCGTCCGCGTCTCCGACGAGTTCATGCGCGCGGTGGAGGACGGCGACGAGTTCGGCCTGCGCGCCCGCCTCGACGGCTCGGTGATCGAGACCGTCGACGCCAAGACCCTGTTCCGCAAGGTCACCCAGGCCGCCTGGGAGTGCGCCGACCCCGGCATCCAGTACGACGACACGATCAACGACTGGCACACCAACCCCGAGACCGGGCGGATCAACGCGTCCAACCCGTGCTCGGAGTACATGAGCCTGGACAACAGCTCGTGCAACCTGGCGTCGCTGAACCTCATGAAGTTCCTCAAGGACGACGGCACGTTCGACTCGAAGAACTTCGTCAAGGCCGTCGAGCTGGTCATCACGGCGATGGACATCTCCATCTGCTTCGCCGACTTCCCGACCGAGCCGATCGGTGAGACGACCCGCGCCTACCGGCAGCTGGGCATCGGCTACGCCAACCTCGGCGCGCTGCTCATGGCCACCGGTCACGCCTACGACTCCCGCGGCGGCCAGACGCTCGCGGCGGCGATCACCTCGCTGATGACCGGCACCGCCTACCGCCGCTCGGCCGAGCTGGCCGGCATCGTCGGGGCGTACGAGGGCTACGCCCGCAACGCCGACGCCCACGCCCGGGTCATGCGCAAGCACGCCGCGGCCAACGACGCCATCCGCCCGGTCGGTGCCGACGACGCCGACGTGCTCCGGGCCGCCACCGCCCAGTGGCAGGAGTGCCTGGACATCGGCGGGGACTTCGGCTGGCGCAACGCCCAGGCCTCGGTGCTCGCGCCCACCGGCACCATCGGCTTCATGATGGACTGCGACACGACCGGCATCGAGCCGGACTTCTCGCTGGTCAAGTTCAAGAAGCTGGTCGGCGGCGGCTCCATGCAGATCGTCAACCAGACGGTTCCGCGGGCGCTGAAGAGCCTGGGCTACCAGGACGAGCAGATCGAGGCGATCGTCGAGTACATCGCCGAGCACGGCCACGTCGTCGACGCGCCGAGCCTGCGCCCGGAGCACTACGAGGTCTTCGACTGCGCGATGGGCGAGCGGGCCATCTCGCCGATGGGCCACGTCCGGATGATGGCGGCGGTCCAGCCGTTCATCTCCGGCGCCATCAGCAAGACGGTCAACATGCCGGAGACGGCGACCATCGAGGACGTCGAGAACATCTACTTCCAGGGCTGGAAGCTCGGCCTCAAGGCGCTGGCGATCTACCGCGACAACTGCAAGGTCGGCCAGCCGCTGTCCGGTGGCAAGGGCAAGAACGACGGCACCAAGGCCGAGGCGAAGGTCGAGGCCGCGGAGCCCGCCGTGCTCGCGCACCCGGTCCGCAAGCGGCTGCCGAAGAAGCGGACGAGCGTCACCACCTCGTTCAGCGTCGCCGGTGCCGAGGGCTACATGACCGCCGGCATGTACGAGGACGGCAGCCTCGGGGAGGTCTTCCTCAAGCTGGGCAAGCAGGGCTCGACCCTCGCCGGTGTGATGGACGCCTTCTCCATCTCGCTGTCGATCGCGCTGCAGCACGGTGTGCCGCTGGAGACCTACATCCAGAAGTTCACCAACATGCGGTTCGAGCCGGCCGGCATGACCGACGACCCGGACATCCGGATCGCCCAGTCGGTGATGGACTACATCTTCCGGCGCCTGGCCCTCGACCACCTGCCGGTCGAGGCGCGGGCGAGCCTGGGCATCTTCAGCGCCGAGGAGCGCGCCGCCCAGGTCTCGGGCTACGGCACCTCGGCCTCGGCCGGCACCGTGGTCGAGGAGGAGGAGGTCGACCTCGAGGCGCTGCGAGGCTCGGCGCCGACCGAGGCCCCGACCAAGCCGGAGCCCAAGGCCGAGCAGTCGGTCAAGGAGGCCCACTCCTCGGCCGAGCTGCTCGAGCTGGTCACCGGCACCGCGACCGACGCGCCGCTGTGCATGACCTGCGGCACGAAGATGCGGCCGGCCGGCAGCTGCTACGTGTGCGAGGGCTGCGGCTCCACCAGCGGCTGCAGCTGACTCCGACGCTCGCCGGGACGTCCCGCGGATCCTCGCGGGAGGTCCTGGCGGGCTGGCCGAGATGTCAGCGGGATTGCCACTGACATCTCGTGCCAAGGTCGGCAGCGATGGCGAACTCGGCAAACAGCCTGAGCCGCCCCGGCCCTCTCCGGAGGGCCGGGGCGGTTCTGCTTGCACCGGCGAGAACAGGTGCGTGTGTTGCAGACCTCGTCAGTGCCGTGATGTCCCGGCCGGTCGCCGGAGCGAGCGCCGCCGCCGACGACCGGGCTCACACCGGCGGTTCTCCTCCGCCACGGGCCAGGGCGACCGGGGCGGGGACGGCCGTGAGGGCCGGGTCGACGACGCCCGCCGGCTCGTCCGCACCGGCGAGGTCCTCATCCCTGGCCGCCGCGTACGCCGCGCTCAGCCGCCGGTAGGCGGGACTGGCGAACGCCGCCAGGACGGCGACGACCCCGATCAGCCCGGTGACGACGAAGACCAGCGCGATGCCGCGGTCGGGGCCCGTCCCGAACCAGCCGCCGATCGCCCGCGCGCCCGCCCCGTCGGTCATGAACGGGATGACGAGGAACTCCGTGAGCGGGGCCATGAGGAAGGCGGTCAGCGGGGACGCGGCCTGCTCGACGCTCTGCGCGAAGCCGAACACCCGGCCTTGCCGCTCGTAGGGCACCACCCGCTGCAGCACCGTCTGCTCGGCGGCCTCGGCGAAGGGCGTCACGGTCATGAACACGGCCATCGCCACGGTCAGCGTGAGCACCGAGGAGGCCAGCGGGAACAGCATCGTCCCGGTCCACATGGCCACGTTGACCAGCAGCAACACCCGGATGGGGCGGCTGCCGAGACCGATCCGGGCCACCAGCAGCCCGCCGATGATCAGTAACGCCGACAGCCCGCCCCACAGCAGCCCCCACGCCTGCACCGACATCAGCGACAGGCCGTAGGGGTCCATGAGCGCCATGAAGGCGCCACCGAGGAAGTTGTTGAAGCAGCTGAACAGGATCAGCGGCAGCAGCCCGGGCACGCTGCGGACCAGGCGGAGCGTTCCGCGCAGGTCGACGCCGGAGCCGGCCGCCGCGCCGTCCTCGTCCTCGGCGAGGGACGCCACCCCGTCCCCGGGCACGTGGACGCGGGTCAGGTGGACCACCGACAGCACCAGGACGGTCAGGGCCAGCGCGAGGACGGCGGTCATGCCGCCGAAGGCGATCAGCAGCCCGCTGATCACCGAGGTGACCAGCATGGACAGGCCGGTCGCCGATCCGACGAGCCCGTTGGCCCGGTCCCGCCGGTCCGCCGGGACCAGGAGCGTGACCAGCGTCGGCAGCGCGATCATGCGCGGGTTGCCCGCGATCACGCCGAGCATGAGCAGCACGACGAAGCACCACAGCGGCAGGCTGGCCGCCGTCCGGAACGACTCCTCCGGGGTCAGCGAGTACACCGCCAGCGCCAGCGCGTACAGGATGGTCGACACACCCGCCGAGGCCTGGAGGACGGCGTGCTTGCGGTGGTGGTCGACCAGGCTGCCGAACCAGATGCCGGTCCCGGCCGTCGCGACCAGGAAGATGCCGGCGATCATCCCGGTGGCGAACACCGAGCCCGTCTCGAGGAACACCCAGAATGTGACCGCGAACCAGACGGTGTAGTTGACGACCGACACCAGCAGGTTGTTGACCAGCAGGTGCGCGAAGACCCGCTCGGGCCCCGAGCGCAGGTCCAGTGCGGGAGCCCGGTCGGCCACGGTGTCCTCCTCCGTCGGCACCGGGTCCGCGGGCGGGTGCCCGGCGCCGGTGCGGTCGATGAGGAGACCGCGCGGCGGGGGCGCGCTCATCGGTGCGCGCCGATCCTGCCTGCCGTGCGCCGTCCGGTCAGCCGGGTTTCCCGGGCAGGACCGGAGGAGATCCACGTCCGGTATCCGGTGACTCGTCGACGTCCTGCGGTGGATCCGGGTGCCCGGAGTCGTCGTGCAGCGACGCGGGCGGGAGCGCCTGGCACCGTCCACGTTCCGCGCCCGGCGGGGCCGGGTTCAGGCGGAGAGCGCGGTCCCGTCGCCCGGGCCGGCGAGCTCGGCGGCCAGTTCGTCGAGCGGCAGGTCGAGGGCCTGGGCGAGGGCGGCCACCGTGAAGAACGCTGGAGTCGGCACCCGGCCGGACTCGATCTTGCGCAGCGCCTCCAGACTCACCCCGGAGGCCGCGGCGACCTCCGCGGGCGGGCGTCCACCGCGTGCGGCGCGGAGCAGCGCGCCCAGCCGACGGCCGCGTTCGCGCTCCTCGGGGCTCAGCGGGGGGCGCACCATGGCCGTGATACTAATACCGGGATAGCTGTACCGGCCCGAGGAGGGATCGTCGTGATCGAGCTGCGCACCCCCGGGGAGCTGGACGCCATGCGCGCCGCGGGAGCGGTCGTGGCCGACATGCTCGCCGCCGTCCGGGCCGCGGCGGCACCCGGCGTCCGGCTCAGCCAGCTCGACCAGGTGGCCCGCGACGTCCTCGCCGACGCCGGCGCGACCTCGCCGTTCCTCGGGTACGCGCCGCTGGCCACCACGCCGCCGTTCCCCGGGGTGGTCTGCCTGTCGGTCAACGACGTCGCGCTGCACGGCATCCCGACGCCGCAGGAGCTCGAGGACGGCGACCTGCTCAGCGTGGACGCCGGCGCGACGCTCGACGGCTGGGTCGGGGACTCGGCGATCACCTTCCCGGTCGGCACCCCGCACCGCGAGGACCTCGCCCTCGTCGCCACCGCCGAGCGGGCGCTGGCCGCGGGGATCGCCGCGGCCGTGGTCGGCAACCGGGTCGGCGACGTCTCGGCGGCGATCGGCGCGGTCGGCCGGGCGGGTGGCTGCGGCATCAACACCGACCAGGGCGGCCACGGGGTGGGCCGCACGATGCACGAGGCGCCGCACGTCCCCAACGAGGGCCGGGCCGGCCGGGGGGTGCCGCTGCGGGCGGGGCTGGTCATCGCGATCGAGCCGTGGTTCCTCGCCGGCGGCACCGACGACTACCGGGTGGACGCCGACGGCTGGACACTCCGCAGCGCCGACGGCAGCCGGGCCGCACACGTCGAGCACACCGTCGCGGTCACCGAGGACGGCCCGCGCATCCTCACCGCCCCGCGCTGACCGAGGGCTCGCTCCGCAGCGCGAGCCCGCGGGTCGGCGGCGGCCGGCCGGGGCTGCGCACGGTCGGACCCGCGCTGCGTGCGTCACAGTCGGCTGCCGCCCACGGACCTGACCAGCGGACCCGGACGGAGAGCGGCCGGTGTGACGGGCGTCATGGCGACAGTGCACATAACGAAACGTAATGTTTTGGCTGCGCTCAGCGAATCGGAGCGCGGCGCCGGTCCGCCAAACCCTGCCCACCGGTCGTCCACCAGAGCACTCAGGGCAGGGGTGGGGGACCCACGTACACGGCGCGCAGCTGCGCGCCTCGGGGTGAAGCCGCGAACCGCGGCCGGGCACCGATCGCCCGAACCCGACAGCTGACCTCGCCGGCGGTGATCGGAGATCACCCATGTCCAAGCACCGCGCGCCCCGTTACGTCCGCACCAAGAAGGCACTCGCCCGTGTCCCCGTCGCGACGGGCGCCACCGTCGTCGGGCTGGGCGTCCTCACCTCTCCCGCACAGGCCTCCACCACGCACGACTGGACCGGCGTCGCCGCCTGCGAGTCCGGCGGGGACTGGAGCATCAACACCGGCAACGGCTACTTCGGTGGCCTGCAGTTCAGTCAGTCGACCTGGGCCGCGTTCGGCGGTACCGCCTTCGCGCCCCGCGCCGACCTGGCCACCCCCGCCCAGCAGGTCGAGACGGCGGAGAAGGTGCTCGCCGGTCAGGGCGTCGGCGCCTGGCCGACCTGCGGCAAGCGCCTGACCGACGGCACCACCCCGGCCGCGCTGGCGTCGACCCCCGCGCCGGCGCCGGAGCAGCCGGCTGCCGAGCAGCCGGCTCCGGCGCAGCCCGCCGCCGAGACCGCCGAGACCGCCGAGACCTACGGTCGCCACGCCGCGGGGGGCGGCGACTACACCGTCCGCCGCGGCGACACGGTGGCCAAGATCGCGGCCGCGCACGGTGAGCGGTGGCGCGAGCTGTACCAGCGCAACCTCGACGTCATCGGGAGCAACCCCAACCGGATCCTCCCGGGCCAGGTGCTCGAGGTCGCCGGCGACGAGCAGGTCGCCCCGGCCCCCGCCCCGGCCTCCGCTCCGGCTCCGGCTCCCGAGTCGGGCACGGTCGGCAACTCGGCGCCGGCTCCGCAGGCGGCGACCGCCCCCGCTCCCGAGGCCGCCCCCGCTCCGGTGGCCGCCGCGGCTCCCGTGGCCGCCCCGGCTACGGCAGTCGCCAAGATCACCAACAGCGCCGGCGCGGTCAAGCCGCAGGCTCAGGCCGCCGCCGACGCGGTCGTCAGCAACGTCCCCGGTGCCGCCGGCATCACCATCGGCGGCACCCGCGCCAGCGCCGTCGACCCGCACGGTCACCCGTCGGGCCTGGCGCTGGACTACATGGTCGCCGACGCCGGCCTCGGCGACGCGATCGCGCAGTACCAGATCGAGCACTGGGACGAGCTCGGCGTGGAGTACGTCATCTGGCAGCAGCGGATCCTGACCTCGCCGACCGGTTCGTGGAAGGCGATGGAGGACCGCGGCAGCGCCACGGCCAACCACTTCGACCACGTCCACGTGAACTACCGGGCGGCCTGAGCACGCCGCACGGCTGGTCCGCAGCGCCGACGGCCCCGTCCCTCCGCGAGGAGGGGCGGGGCCGTCGTGCTGCCCGGGCCGCGCCGCCTCGCGGAGGAGCCCGGGTCAGACCCGGGTGCCCCGCTTGTGCCACCCGAGCGCGGCGGTGACCAGGAAGAACAGCAGCCCGACGACGGCCAGCCAGAACAGGCCCTTCACGACGGCCCCGATGACGGTGATCGCGAGCCAGACGACCAGCAGGAGTCCGAGGAGGCGGAGCACGGTGATCTCCCGTCGACGAGCCCGACATCCAACGGCTCGACCCTAGGGGGTGCCCTCGTCCCTGACGACACCCCGCGGGCCGGCCGCAGCCGTTCCCGAGGCCGCGAGGCGAGGGCGCTGGTTGGATCGGGCGCATGGGCTTCCGAGCGTCCGACGACCGCTACGACTCCATGACCTACCGGCGCACCGGCCGCAGCGGCCTGGACCTGCCGGCGGTCAGCCTCGGGCTGTGGCACAACTTCGGGGACGACGTCCCGTTCGAGCGGCAGCGCGCGATCCTGCGCCGGGCCTTCGACCTGGGCATCACCCACTTCGACCTGGCCAACAACTACGGACCGCCCTACGGGTCGGCGGAGACCAACTTCGGCCGGCACCTCGCCGACGACTTCCGGCCGTACCGCGACGAGCTGGTGATCTCCACCAAGGCCGGCTACGACATGTGGCCCGGCCCCTACGGCCAGGGCGGCGGCTCCCGCAAGTACGTGACCGCGAGCCTGGACCAGTCGCTGCGCCGCATGGGCCTGGAGTACGTCGACATCTTCTACTCGCACCGGCCGGACCCGACCACGCCGCTCGAGGAGACGATGGGCGCGCTGCACTCCGCCGTCCGGGCCGGGAAGGCCCTCTACGCCGGCATCTCCAGCTACGGGCCGCAGGACACCGCGCGGGCCGCGGCGATCCTCGCCGACCTCGGGACGCCGCTGCTGATCCACCAGCCCTCCTACTCGATGCTCAACCGCTGGATCGAGACCGAGGGCCTGCTCGACGTGCTGGCCGACGTCGGCGCCGGCTGCATCGCCTTCTCGCCGCTGGCCCAGGGGATGCTCACGACCAAGTACCTCGACGGCATCCCCGAGGGGTCGCGCGCCAGCCAGGGCAAGTCGCTGTCGACCGACCTGCTCACCGAGGAGGCGCTGACCCACGTGCGGGCGCTCGACGGCATCGCCCGGGAGCGCGGGCAGGGCCTGGCACAGATGGCGCTGGCCTGGGCGCTGCGCGACCCGCGGGTGACCACGGTGCTCATCGGCGCGAGCAGCGTCGAGCAGCTCGAGCTGAACGTCGGCGCCCTGGCGCATCCGGCCTTCAGCGACGAGGAGCTGGCCGCCATCGACCAGCACGCCGTCGACGCCGGCATCGACATCTGGCAGGCGCCGCGCACCGGAGGAGCCTGACGACGGATCAGCCGCGGCCCTCCACGAGTGCGGCGAGGCGGTCCAGGGCCGACGTCCAGCCGGCCTCGTTGTCGGCCGCGGAGACCCCGCGGGGCAGCCCCTCGTGCACGGCCACCAGCAGGGTGCCGTCCTCGGTGTCGGCGAGCGTGACCGTCATCGTCATCTCGCCGCGCAGGTCGGGGTCGTCGGTCTCGAACTCGTCGACCTCGACCACCGTCTCGTCGGGGACCAGCCGCACGAAGCGGCCGGTGTAAGTGTCGGTGGAGGCTGTCGTCTTGCCCGTCTGCCCGGTCGTCTCGTAGGTCAGGGAGACCCGCACCGTCCCGCCCTCGCGCGCCTCCCACCGGTGCACCCGGCTGGCCATCCCGTGCGGAACGCGCCAGCGGGCCACCGCCCCGGGGTCCAGGAGGGCGCGGTACACCGCCGACCGCGGTGCCCGCAGACGGCGTTCCAGCCGGGTGGTGTCCATGACCCGGCATGGTGGGGCGCGGACGGGCTGCCTGTCACGCGCCGTCGGGCGGGCGACGCGTGGAGGATGACCGGCGGGTGCGCAGGTCCGGACCGCGAGGAGGGGTGCCGTGGACCTCGAGGAGGTGGCCGAGGAGCTCTACGAGGTGCCGCCCGAGGAGTTCACCGCCCTGCGCAAGCAGCGCGCCGACGAGGCGCGGGCCGACGGCGACCGCGGGCTGGCCAAGGAGATCGGCGGCCTGCCCAAGCCGTCCACCGCCGCGTGGGTGTGCAACCTGCTGGTGCGCGCGCACCGCGCGGAGATCGAGGGGCTGGTGGAGCTCGGTGACCTGCTGCGCCAGGCCCAGGAGGACCTCGCCGGCGACCAGCTCAAGGCGCTCAACCGCCAGCGCTCGCAGCTGCTCACCGCCCTCACCCGGCAGGCGGCGGCGCTCGCCCGCGAGCACGGGCAGCGGGTGAGCAGCTCGGTGCAGGCCCAGGTCGAGGACACGCTGCGGGCAGGGATGACCGACCCGGAGGCGGGGGAGGCGCTGCTGTCCGGGCGCCTGGTCTCGCCGATGTCCTACAGCGGCCTGGGAACGACGGGCACCCGGCCGGCGCTGCACCTGGTGCCGCCGCGCCCGGAGCGCCCGCCGAAGGAGCCGCGGCCACGGGGCGGCGACGCGGCCGAGCGCCGCCGGCAGCGCGAGGAGAAGGCCCGCCGTCGCGAGGAGGAGGCCCGGCGGGCGGAGCAGGAGCGCCGGCGCCGCGCGCTGGAGGAGGCCCGGCAGGCGGCGGAGGAGGCGGAGACCGTCGCCGCGGAGGCCCGGGCCGCGGCCGAGGAGGAGCAGCGACGGGTCGACGACCTCGACGCCCGGCGGGCCGACCTGCAGGCGCGGGTCGCGGAGCTGGCCGATGAGCTGGCCCGCGCCGAGCGCGAGGCCGCGGAGACCGCCGAGGAGCTCAAGCGCGCCGAGCGGCACCGCCGGACGGCGGAGCGGCAGGCCACCGACGCCGCGGGCGCCCGGGACCGGGCGGTGGCCGCTCTGCGGGCGCTCGAGGAGGGCTGACCGGCCTCCGCGCCGCCGCCCGGCGGGGCCGCGGGGGTCAGCCCATCGTCTTCTGGCCGTCGAGGGACTCCCGCAGGATGTCGGCGTGCCCGGCGTGCTGGGCGGTCTCGGCGACGATGTGCACGAACACCCGGCGGGCCGAGCGGACGGCGCCCTTCGGGAACCACGGCGCCTCGGGCAGCGGGTGCGACGCGTCGAGGTCGGGCAGCGTGCGCACCAGGTCGTCGGTGCGCCGGGCCACCTCCTCGTAGCGGGCGAGGATCGCCTCGAGCGTCTCGTCCGGGCCCATCCGGAACTCCTCGGCCCACTTCGCCATCTGCTCGGCGTCGTCCGGGCCGGGCATGGACGACGGGCCCTCCAGGACGAACCGGACCCAGGCCGCCTCCTGCGCGGCGACGTGCTTGAGCAGCCCGCCCAGCGTCAGCTCGCTGACGGTCGTCCGCTGCCGCGCCTGCTCGTCGGTCAGCCCCTGGACGGTGTGGCGCAGGAAGTACCGGTGGGCGGCGAGGGTCTCCAGGAGGTCGGCCCGCTCGCCGGTCAGGGTGGTCGTCGCGTTCGTCATCGTGCTCGCCTTCCGTCGGAGGATCCGTCGAGGACGACGCTAGATCCCATTGGTGCCAGTTCCTGACCGCAATCAGAGAGAATCTGGCGTCATGGCCGACACGAGCAACCGGACGCTGCGACTGCTGTCGCTGATGCAGGGCCGGCGGCACTGGGCCGGCGCCGACCTGGCCGAGCGGCTCGGCGTCTCGCTGCGGACCCTGCGGCGCGACGTCGAGCGCCTGCGCGAGCTGGGCTACCCGGTGGAGGCCCAGCCCGGTGTCGACGGCGGCTACCGGCTGGCCCCCGGTGCGGCGCTGCCGCCGCTGGTCCTCGACGACGAGGAGGCCGTCGCGCTCGTCGTCGGCCTGCAGGCCGCCACGCAGAGCGCGATCGCCGGGACGGCGGAGTCGTCGGTGCGGGCCCTGACCAAGGTCGTGCAGGTGCTGCCCCCGCGGCTGCGTCGCCGGGCGGACGCGCTGCGCGCGGTCACCGAACCGGCCGGGTGGCGCGACGGCGGGACCCCGATCGACCCGGAGGTGCTGACCGCGGTGGCCCAGGCCTGCCGGGACACCGAGCGCCTGGTGTTCGCCTACACCGCCGGCGACGGCGCCGAGACCGAGCGGGAGGTCGAGCCCGCGCGGCTCGTGGCCTCGGGGCGCCGCTGGTACCTGGTCGCCTACGACCTGCTGCGCGGCGACTGGCGCAGCTTCCGGCTGGACCGGCTGACCCGGCCGCGGCCCACCGGCGCCCGCTTCGCCCCGCGCCGGCTGCCCGCCGAGGACGCCGCGGCCTTCGTGCGCGCGGGGATGGGGCCGGGGGCGACCGCGGTCGCCGTCGAGGCGGTGGTCGCGGCGCCGGCCGATCGGGTGCGCGACCGCATCGGCCGCTGGGCGCGGGTGGTCGAGGACGGGCCCGGCCGCACGCGGGTGCACATGGAGACCGACAACCTGGACTGGCCCGCGTTCGCCCTCGGGTCGCTGGGTGCCGAGTTCACCGTCGTCACCCCGCCCGAGCTGCGGGATCTCCTGCGCGAGTGGTCGGACCGGTTCCGGCGCTCCCTGCTCGGTATCGATTCGGTCTCGGCTGGCGCCTCGGTCGGGAGCCGGGCAACCCCGGGCTGACAGGCTCGCGGCTCCGACCCCGAGATCCGAGGATGTGGCGTCCATGCCCCCGGCCCGTGTGTTCCTCCGAACCGCCGCGATGTGCTCCGCGCTGCTGCTCACGGCGACGGCCTGCGGCGGCAGCGACGACGGCGGCGGCGGGGGCGGTGGCACCGGCGGCGGGGACGGGGAGGCGCCCCGCATCGCCGCGGTCTTCTCCGGCACCACCACCGACGCGGACTACACCTTCCTGGGCCTCGAGGCGCTCGAGGCGGCGGAGGCCGAGTACGGCGCCGAGACCACCTTCTCCGAGAGCGTCGCGGTGCCCGACGCCCAGCGGGTCCTGCGGGAGTACGTCGCCGACGGCTACACCGTCATCTGGACCCACGGCAGCCAGTTCTACGACGCGACCGTCGCGGTGGCCGAGGAGGCGCCGGACGTCGTCTTCATCGCCGAGCAGGACACCGAGCCCGAGGACGTCCCGGACAACGTCTGGGTGCTCGACCGGAACTTCCACCTGGCCTTCTACCCGCTGGGCGTCCTGGCCGCGGCGACCACGCAGAGCCAGCAGATCGCCTACCTCGGCGGGGCCACGCTGCCGTTCAGCTACTCCGAGGTGCACGCCGTGGAGCAGGCCCTGGCCGACGTCGGCTCCTCGGCGACCCTCACCCCGGTGTGGACCGGTGACCTCAACGACCCGACCCGCGGCCAGCAGTTCACCAGCCAGCTCGTGGCCGGTGGCGCCGACGTCGTCCTCGGCTCGCTGAACCTGGGCATGGTGGGCGCGTTCGAGGCGGTCAAGGCCGAGCCGGCCGGCTCGGTCCGGATCACCGCCAAGTACACCGACAAGTCCGACCTGGCGCCTGACCACTACCTGACCTCGGTGCTCTACGACTTCTCGGTCATGCTCGACGAGATCCTCGGGCAGGTGCAGGACGGCGAGACCGGCGGCTACCTCGGGATGAGCTTCGAGCAGGGCATCTCGCTGCAGCCCCCGGCCGGGGTCGACCAGGCCGTCGTGGACCAGGTCAACGAGGTGATCGACGGGCTCACCAGCGGCGAAATCGAGGTCGAGCGCGACGTCACCCCGGTCGAGTGACGGCGTCGGGTCACCCGCGGGCGGGGGCGCCGGAGTCCCCGCCCGCGGAGCGCGTGCCGCTGCGGATGAGCGGCGTGACCAAGTCGTTCGGGCCGGTGAAGGCGCTGGTGGACGCCGACTTCGAGCTGGCGGCCGGTGAGGTCCACGGCCTGGTCGGTGGCAACGGCGCGGGCAAGACCACGCTGATGAACGTCCTGTACGGGCTCTACCGGCCCGACTCCGGGACCGTCCTGGTCGACGGCCGCGAGGTCACCGTCCGGTCGCCGCGCGACGCCATCGGGCTGGGCATCGGGATGGTCCACCAGCACCTGCTCCAGGTCCCGGCCTACTCGGTCGTGGAGAACGTCGTCGTCGGCACCAGCGGCCGCTCCGGCGGGCTGCGGAAGGCCGGCCGCCGGATCGCCGAGCTCTCCGACCGGTTCGGCCTCGCGGTCGACCCGCGGGCGCGCACCGACCGGCTGTCGGTCGGTGCCCGCCAGCGGGTGGAGATCCTCAAGGTGCTCTACCGCGGCGCGCGGATCCTGGTGCTCGACGAGCCGACGACCAACCTCACGCCGCAGGAGGTCGACGCGCTGTTCGCCTCGCTGCGGGAGATCGTCGCCGAGGGGACCAGCGTCGTGTTCATCTCGCACAAGGTGCGCGAGGTGCTGGCCATCTGCGACCGGATCTCGGTCATGCGCGACGGCCGCCGGCTCACCACGGTCCGCCGCGCCGAGACCGACGCCGAGCGGGTCGCCGGCCTGATGGTCGGCGAGCTGGCCGACGAGTCCTCCTCCGAGGTGGCCGCCGCGCTCGGCCTGGCGCCGGTCGGCGAGGCGGCGCCCGACACCCCCGAGCACGCGGTCGCCGAGGCGCCCGTGCGGCTCGCGGTCTCCGGGCTCGGCGTCGACAACGACCAGGGCGTGCCGGCCCTGACCGGCCTGGACCTCGCCGTCCGGGCGGGGGAGGTCCTCGGCGTGGCCGGCGTCGCCGGGAACGGGCAGGTCGAGCTGGCCGAGGCCCTGGCCGGCGCCCGGCCGGTGCGCAGCGGCAGCGTGCACGTGGACGGCGCCGAGCTGGCCGGCCGGCCCACCCGGCAGTGGCTGGACGCCGGCATCGCCTACGTCCCGGAGGACCGCCACCGCGACGGCATCCTCGGCGCGGCGACGGTGACGGACAACCTGCTGCTGGGCGCCCAGCGCAGCGGGAGCTACCGGCGGGCCGGGCTGATCGACTGGCGCCGGGTCCGGGAGCACAGCCGCACCACCATCGAGCGCTACTCGATCCGGACGCCGGGCCCCGACGCCCCGGCCGGCAACCTCTCCGGGGGCAACATCCAGCGACTCATCCTGGCCCGCGCCTTCGAGCGTCAGCCGTCGGTCCTCGTGCTGCAGAACCCCACCCGCGGGCTGGACCTGCGCTCCACCCGCTTCGTCTACGACCGCGTCGAGGAGGCCCGCGACCGGGGCTGCGCCGTCGTCCTCATCTCCGAGGACCTCGACGAGCTGAGCCTCCTGGCCGACCGCATGGTGGTGCTCTACTCCGGCGAGGTGGTCGGCGAGCGCGCCCGCGGGGACTTCGACGCCTACGCACTCGGCCGGCTGATGGCCGGCGTCCGGGAGGACGCATGAGCGCCCCGACCGCACCGACGCAGACCGAGGCGCCGGAGGTCCCGCTGCACGGCGGCCTGCGGCTGGTGCGGAACCTGCTGCCCTACGTGCTCGCCCTGGTGCTGGCCTTCCTCGTCTCCGGCGTGGTCATGGCGGTGCTCGGCTACGACGCCGTCGGCGCCTTCACCACGATCCTGTCCACGTCGTTCAAGACGACGTTCGGCTTCACCGAGACCCTCACCAAGTGGGTCACCGTCGTGCTGCTGGCGCTGGCCTTCACCATCCCGCTGGCGGTGAACCGCTTCAACATCGGCGGCGAGGGCCAGCTGCTGGTCGGCGGCACGGCCGCGGCCGGCGTCGGGATCGTCTACGGCGACCTGCCCACGGTGCTGCTGCTGCCGCTGGTGCTGCTGGCCGGCGTGCTCGCCGGCGCGGTCTGGGCCGGCATCGCCGCGCTGCTCATGGGCCGGTTCGGCGTGAACGAGATCCTCAGCACGGTGCTGCTGAACTTCGTCTCGTTCCAGGTGCTCGACTACGCCGCCACGGAGGTGTGGGCCGACCCGGCGGCCGGGGTCGCGGCCACCCAGACGGTCGGCGAGGCGGCCGAGCTGCCCGTCCTCGGCGGCCCGCCGGGGGTGCACGCCGGCATCCTGCTCGCGGTGCTGGTCAGCCTGGCCAGCATCGTGGTCACCCGGCGGACGGCGGCCGGCTTCGAGCTGCGCGCGGCCGGCACCAACCCACGCGCCGCGGCGATCAACGGCATCCGGGTCGGCCGGATCGCCGTCGTCGCCCTCGTCGTCGGCGGCGCGCTGGCCGGGCTGGCCGGGGCGATCGAGGTCTCCGGGGTCCACGGCCGCGCCATCGAGGGCATGCAGGCCAACTACCTGCTGCTCGGCATCATCGTCGGGCTCATCGCCCGCGGGAACGCGCTGTGGGTGCCGGTGGTCGCCTTCGGCATCTCGATCCTCGAGGTGGGGGCGAGTTCCATGCAGCGCACGGTCGGGGTGCCGGCCGAGATGGTCCTCATCATCGAGGCCCTCATCCTCATCTTCCTGCTCCTGTCCGACGTGATCGCCGGGCGCCTCGCGCGGAGGGCCGCGGCATGACGGAGTTCGAGACCCTGGCCCAGCTCACCGTGATCGCGACGGTGCCCTACCTGCTGGCCTCGCTCGGCACGATGCTGGGCGGCCTGGCCGGCGTCTTCAGCGTCTCGCAGGAGGGCGTCATGGTCCTCGGCGCCTCGGTGGGCTTCCTGGTCAGCTACGGCGTCGGCAGCAACACCGTCGGCATCCTCACGGCGGCCGCGGTGGGGGCGCTGTTCGGGCTGGTGCTGGGCTGGGCGACGACGTCCCTGCGGCTGGACCAGTTCGTCATCGGCCTGGCGCTGTTCTTCGCCGCCACCGGGCTGGCCGGGCTGCTGTTCCGCGTGGTCGTGGGGGAGACCGGGTCGCAGCCGCTCATCGAGACGCTGCCCCGGCTGGAGATCCCGCTGCTCAGCGACATCCCGGTGGTGGGCCCCGTGCTGTTCTCGCACAACCTGCTCGTCTACCTGACGGCCCTGGTCGCCGTCGGCCTGTACCTGTTCCTGTACCGCACCCGCGCCGGCCTGGACCTGCGCGCGGTGGGGGAGAACCCGAAGGCCGCCGACAGCCTCGGCATCGCGGTGGCCCGCACCCGCATCTGGACGGCGACCGCCGGGGGGGCGCTCATGGCGGTCGCCGGCGCCTACCTGCCGATGGTCTACACCGGCACGTTCACCGAGGGGATCATCGGCGGCCGCGGCTGGCTGGCGATCGCGCTGACCTTCTTCGGCGGCTGGCGCCCGCAGTTCATCGCGGCCGGGGCGCTGTTCTTCGCGGCGATGGACGTCATCGCGCTGCGGGCGGAGGTCGGGGACGTCGGGATCCCCAGCCAGGTGCTGCTGGTGGTTCCCTACGTGGCCACGCTGCTGGTGATGATCTTCGCGTTCCGCTGGGCGCGGGTGCCGGCGTTCCTCGGCCGCAACTACGACCGGGAGAGCCGGACGGCGTGAGGTCCCGGGGGCCGGTCGGGACACCTGGCCGGCCCCGGGAACTGTCGTACCCCCGGCCTAGCGTGCGGGTCATCGAGAGACAGGACACGCACCCGCGGAGGTCATCGTGACCCGCACCGTCACCAGCATCGACGACCTCGACCTGCAGATCGCGGTCGCCTTCATCGCCCTCGGGGTCGCCCGCAGCGCCGAGGCGCACAGCCCGTCGGCCGCGAACACCCGGCTGGTCGAGGAGGCCCGGGCGTCGGTGGACGCCCTCCTCGACGAGCGCCTCGTCGCCGCCGCGGCCTGACGAAGGACCCCGTCCTCCCCACCCCTCGAAGGCTCGGGGCGGGACCCGGGACGGGGCCGACCTGCGGTTGGTCCGCGCTGTCCATAGCGTCGGGGCATGAGCCAGACAGTGCCCCGAGTCGCGATCATCACCGGCTCGGAGTCGGGCATCGGCCGAGCGACCGCCGTCGCCCTCGCCGAGGCCGGCTGCGACATCGGCATCACCTGGTACCGGGAGCAGGCGGCGGCCGAGGCCACCGCGGAGGAGGTGCAGGCGCGGGGCCGCCGCGCGGAGGTCCGGCACGCCGACCTCACCCGCCTGCCGGACGCGGCCGACGTCATCGACGACCTGGCCGAGGCGCTCGGCGGGGTGGACGTGCTGGTCAACGACGCCGGTACCGGCCACACGAGTTCCGTCCTCGACACCGACCTCGCCACCTGGCGGGAGGTCATCGCCACCGACCTGGACGCCGCGTTCCTCTGCCTGCAGCGCGCGGCCCGGCGCATGGTGGCGGCCGGCCGCGGTGGGCGGATCGTCAACATCACCAGCGTCCACGAGCACCAGCCACGGGTCGGCGCCGCCGCCTACTGCGCGGCCAAGGGGGGCCTCGGGCTGCTCACCCGGGTCGCTGCGCTGGAGCTCGCCGAGCACGGGATCACCGTGAACGCCGTCGCGCCCGGTGAGATCGCCACCGCGATGACCGGCCAGGAGGACGAGGACCCCACCGCACCCGGGCACGAGCGCCCCGGCGTCCCGTTGCGCCGCCCCGGAGACGCGCGGGAGGTCGCGGCGGTGGTCGCCTTCCTCGCCTCGCCGGGGGCGTCCTACGTCACCGGCGCGTCGTGGGCCGTGGACGGCGGGATGCTCCAGATGGGCCCGATGGCCGGCTCGCACCTGAGGACCGACGACTGGCGGCGTCCCTGACTCAGCCCACGAGCAGGTCCAGCAGCTCCCGCCGGTCGGGGCCGGGCGCGACCGGCGGGAGCTGGCCGGCGTGGTCGTCCAGCCGCTCCCGCATCCCGGGCCGGGCGAACACCTCCTCCGGCAGCGCCACGCAGGTGATGATCTCCAGCAGCCCGCGGAACGCGTCGGCGTCGTGCGCCGCGGCGGCCAGCAGCTGCGCCCGCCGCGGGTCCAGTGGCGGGGGCTCGCGGCCCTCCCGCAGTGCGTCCATCTCGGCGATCCGCGCCTGGTCGGCGGAGACCTGGTTGCGGTAGAAGGGCGTCACCGCGCGTTCCGTGGCCTCGTCGTAGGCGCGGGCGAACGTGGCCGGGTCGGCCAGGTGCTCCCGGGCCGTGGCCCGCAGCTGCTGGGCCTGCACCATGCCGACCGACACGCCGCGCCCCGCGGAGGGGTTGGTGCACGCCCACGCGTCGCCGACCGGCGCGTAGCCGGTCACCACGGGGGCGTCGTCGACGACCAGCCGGTGGTAGCAGTCCAGGACGCCGGCCATCGCCAGCACGTCGGAGATGGGCTCGCCGTCCAGCCAGTGCGCCTGGCGCGGGCAGGCCGACACCACGCGGGTGAAGGCCGCGGGGTCGCGCACGGCCTTGAGCGGGGCGTCGCGGGTCGGCCCGAAGACCGTCACCGACCAGGTGGAGTTGTCACCGACCAGCGTGATGATCGAGATGCTGCCGAGCGGGGTCAGTTGGGGGCCGATCCGCTGCGGCATCTCCGGGCCGCGGTAGTAGCGGGTGTAGTACACGAAGCCGCCGGTCTGGCTCTCCACGTGCGGCGGTCGGGCGCCGAGCTCGGCCAGCCAGTCGGCCCCGGTCGTCTTGCGGCCGGTCGCGTCCACCACCAGGTCGGCGGGCAGCTCGGCGCCGTCTCTGGTGCGGACCCCGGCGACGTGCGGCACCCCGCGCAGGGGCGGTGGCCCGGACACCAGACCGGCGGCGCGCGTCCCGCGGCGCACGGTGACCCCCGGGTGCTCCTCGGCCGCGGCGGCGACGGCCGCCTCGGCGACCGGCCGCCGGCCGGTCACGAAGCGCAGCCGGTCGTCCCCGGGCCGCGGGCTCCGGTCGGTGATCGACGGGGGGAGGGGAGAGGTGTAGTCGCCCCAGGTGCAGCCGGCGGCCGTCAGCCGGTCGACGAGGCCGGGCAGCTCCTCCTCCGCGACCTGGCGGAACCGGGGGAAGAGGGAGTGCGGCTGCCGGAACTGGGCGACGCCGGCGCGCTGCCAGTCGTCCCACGCCGCCACCGGGGTGTCGGGCGGGTCGCGGGGATCGGCCTCCAGCACGGTCACCTCGTGCCCGTCGTCGGCCATCATCAGCGCCGCGCACAGCCCGATGACCCCGCCACCGCAGACCACGATGGTCGCCATGCCGGCCTCCTCAGGGGACCGGGCCACCCTGCACCGCAGGGGGCGGTGCGCACAGGGTCGGACGGCCCCCGGGGCAGGACGGGGCGGGGTCCGCGCTCAGGCCGGGCGGCGGCTGCGGCGCTTCTGCCGGTAGAGCTCGGCGTCGGCGCGCAGCAGCAGGCCGCTCACCGAGTCGCCGGGGGCGGCGGTCGCGGTGCCGGCCGACCAGGACGCCGGGTGGCCGGCCCGCAGGCGGCCCAGCAGCTCGGTGGCGGCCGGCGCGTCGGTGGCCGGCAGGCAGAGGACGAACTCGTCGCCCCCGTAGCGGCCGAGCAGGTCGGCGGTGCGCAGCTCGCTGCTCCACGCGCGGGCCAGCGACCGCAGCAGCACGTCCCCGGCGTGGTGGCCGTCCTCGTCGTTGATGGCCTTGAAGCCGTCCAGGTCCAGGACGGCGACGGTCAGCGGCTCACCGCTGCGCAGGGCGTGGGCGAGGCTGCGCTCGGCGCCGGCCTCCCAGGCTCGCCGGTTCGCCAGGCCGGTCAGCGGGTCGGTCGCGGCGGCCTGGTGCAGCCGGCCGGAGAGGCGCGACTGCGCCTCGGCGACGACCACGACGGTGACGGTCATCGTCAGCCACGGCACGGCGAACCCCGACGGCGCGGCGGCGAGGGCGCCGGCGGTCGTCGCGGTGACCAGGAAGGCCAGGTGCAGCCGCGTGGCCGGGGCGGTCAGCTGGTGGCCGCAGAACAGGCCCACGGCCACCATCGCCGGGCCCAGGCCGACGATCCCCACCGCGGTGGCCGAGCGCCAGGCCAGCACCCCGATGAGCACCGACATCAGGGCGACGGCGAGGTGCACCGCACGGTCGCCCAGGCGGTCCCGCCGCCACCACAGCAGCGCGGCGCCGAGCGCGCCGACGGCGGCCAGGCCCCAGGCGAGGCGCACGGGGGTGTCCGGCGACATCGGGAACAGCGCACCCGCGACGCACAGGGCGGCGCTGATCGCGTACAGCAACGCGAGCAGCGCGACGCCTGTCGGCCGGTTCCCGTCCACGTCTGTCCTCCCCTGGGTGGTCGCGGTCAGGATCGACCGGACCGGTGACGCTCTGCAGCGCGGCGCCGGGGGAGGCCCCCGATCGGGGGAGGACGGGTCACCCGCCGGTGAGCTCGGTGGGGACCGTGATCACGTCGACCATCGCACCGCGCCGGGACACCGTCACCGGCAGCGGCCGGCCGATGGCGTCCTCGAACAGCAGGCGCTGCAGGCTCTGCGCCTCGGCGACCGGCTGCCGCGCGGCCTCGAGCACCAGGTCCCCGGCCTTGAGGCCGGCCCGGTCGGCGGGCGACCCGGCGACGACGTCGACGACCCGCAGCCCCCGCCGGCGCCCGGTGCGCTCGGCCAGCGGAGCCGGCAGCGGCGCGGGCGTGCTGACCAGCCCGAGGTAGGCCCGCCGCACGCGGCCGTCGCGGACCAGGGCGGCCACGATCCGCCGGGTCGTGGTGTTCACCGGCACGGCCAGGCCCAGGCCCCAGCCCGCGACGGCGGTGTTGATCCCGACCACCCGGCCGGCGGAGTCGGCCAGCGCGCCGCCGGAGTTGCCCGGGTTGAGCGCGGCGTCGGTCTGGATGACGTCCTCGACCACCCGTGCGGTGCGCCCGTTCCGCGTGGGCAGCGACCGGCCCAGGCCGCTCACCACCCCGGCGGTCACCGAGCCGGCGAGCCCCAGCGGGTTGCCGACCGCGACGACGAGCTGGCCCACCCGCAGCTCGGCGGCGTCGCCCAGCTCGGCCGGCGGCGGGGTCGCCTCGCGGGCGCGGACCACCGCGAGGTCGGAGAGCGGATCGGCGCCCACGACCTCGACGTCGCTCTCGCTGCCGTCGCTGAACACCGCCCGGCCGGCCCGCGCGGCGCCCACCACGTGGGCGTTGGTCACGAGCAGGCCGTCCCCGGGGACGACGACGGCCGACCCGGCGCCGCCCCGGCCGTCGGGCCCGGTCACCTGCAGTGCGGCCACGTGCGGGGTCAGCTCGGCCGCGACCGCGGTCACGATGCGGGAGTACGCGTCCAGCGCGTCGGTCTCCGGTCCCGGTGCCAGGCTCATGGCGCCTCCTGATTACTCGATTACAGGAACCAGTGAACTCCTCCGGGCAGCGGTGTGGCGGCGGTCATGCCGTGGGCGAACAGCCCCCCGATACTGAGCCGGTGACGGTCGCAGCGGCCGCGCGCCGGGAGGCCGCGGAACGGGCGTGGGCGCGGCTGCGTCCCCGCGTGCAGGAGGCCGCGGTCGCGGCGCTCGGGGAGGCCGAGGCCGACGCCTTCGTCGCCCGCGCCGACCTCGCGCTGCACGACGTCCACGAGCCGCTCGCGGTGCTCTACGGCGCGGCCGCCGACGAGCTGTTCGAGCGGGCGCTGTCCGTCGTCCTGTCCGCCGCCGCCGAGCGGCCGGAGCCGCTGCGCCGGCTGGACCGCCGCCGCGAGATCGACCCCGCGTGGTTCCAGGACCCGCGGGTGCAGGGCTACGTCTGCTACGTCGACCGCTTCTGCGGCACCCTCGACCGGCTGCCCGGCCACCTGGACCACCTCGCCGAGCTGGGCACCACCTACCTGCACCTCATGCCGCTGCTGCGGCCGCGCCCCGGCGAGAACGACGGCGGCTACGCGGTGGCCGACTACCGGGCGGTCGATCCGCGGCTGGGCTCGATGGCCGACCTCGAGCGGGTGGCCGCGGCGCTGCACGAGCGCGACATGAGTCTGTGCATCGACCTCGTGCTCAACCACACCGCCCGCGAGCACCCCTGGGCGCAGGGCTGGCTGGCCGGCGACCCCGCCCACGCAGACTTCTACACGGCCTTCCCGGACCGGACGATGCCCGACGCGTACGACGCGACCATCCCGGAGGTCTTCCCCGACCGGGCGCCCGGCTCGTTCAGCTGGGTGCCGGAGGCCTGCGGCGGCGCCGGCGGCTGGGTGTGGACGACGTTCTGGCCCTACCAGTGGGACCTGGACTACACCAACCCCGAGGTCACGCTGGCGATGCTCGGCGAGATCGGGTGGCTGGCCAACCGCGGGGTCGACGTCTTCCGCATGGACGCCGTCCCGTTCATGTGGAAGCGGCTGGGCACCAGCTGCCAGAACCAGCCGGAGGGGCACAGCCTGCTCCAGCTGCTGCACGCGCTGACCCGCCTGGCCGCGCCCGGCGTGGTGT
This sequence comes from Geodermatophilus sp. CPCC 206100, assembly GCF_048569675.1. NCBI lineage: Bacteria > Bacillati > Actinomycetota > Actinomycetes > Geodermatophilales > Geodermatophilaceae > Geodermatophilus > Geodermatophilus sp. CPCC 206100. The sequence goes on along the minus strand of NZ_JAQISV010000050.1, from coordinate 20,901 downwards.
TCAAGGCGGAGGCGATCGTGTCGCCCGACGACCTCGTGCCCTACCTCGGCGGGCACGAGCGCTTCCGCCCCGAGTGCGAGCTGGCCTACCACAACCAGCTCATGGTGCTGCTGTGGAGCAGCCTGGCCACCCAGGACGTCCGGCTGGCCCGTACCGCGCTGCGCCGGATGAAGCCGATCCCGCCCAGCTCCACCTGGGTCACCTACGTCCGCGGGCACGACGACATCGGCTGGGCGGTCGCCGACGAGGACGCCGCGGCGACCGGCGTCGACGGCTCCGGCCACCGGCGCTTCCTCAACGACTTCTACGCCGGCCGCTTCCCGGGGTCGTTCGCCCGCGGCGCGCTGTTCCAGGAGAACGCGGTCACCGGCGACGCGCGGATCTCCGGCTCCGCGGCGTCGCTGTGCGGCATCGAGGCGGCGCTGGCCGAGGGGGACGACGAGGCGCTGGAGCGGGGGATCCGCCGGTTGCTGCTGCTCCACTCGGTCACCTACGCCTTCGGCGGCATCCCGCTGCTCTACATGGGCGACGAGCTGGCCCTGCGCAACGACACCGGGTACCTGGCCGACCCCGAGCGCGCGCCGGACAACCGCTGGATGCACCGCCCGCCGATGGACTGGGCCGCCGCCGCCCGCCGCTCCCACCGCGCCGCACTGGAGGGCCGGGTGTTCGGGCAGCTGCGCCGGCTGGGGGAGGTCCGGCGGTCGCTGCTGGCCCTGCGCGGCGGCGTCGAGTCGGTCGTGCTGGACGCCGGCGACGACGCGGTGCTGGCCTGGTCGCGCCGGCACCCGCGCAGCGGCACCTTCGTCGGCCTGGCGAACGTCGCACCCGAGCCGCGGACGGTGGACGCCGACACGGTCACCGGCTTCGGCACCTTCGAGCAGGTCCACGGCAGCGACGGGCTGCTGCCGGTGACCGGCGGCCGGCTGGTCGTCCCCGGGCTCGGCTTCGCCTGGTTCGCCCAGCCGTGACCGGTCCGCCGGCCGGCGGCACCGTCGGCGTGGAGGAGGAGTTCCACCTGGTCGACCCGGTCACCTTCGCGCTGACCCCGGCGCCGGAGGTGGCGGCCGCCGCGCTGGCGGGCACGGCCGGGGCGCACGTGCTCGCCGAGATCACGACCACCCAGCTGGAGACGGCGACCGCGGTCTGCACCACCCTCGCCGAGCTGCGCGCGCAGTTGGTCACCACGCGCACCGAGGCCGCGGCCGCCGCCGCGCGTGCCGGGCTGGTGCTCCTGGCCGCCTCCACCCACCCGTTCGGCTCCTGGCGCGACCAGCCGATGACCCCCGACGCGCGCTACGACGACATGGTGACCCGGTGGGCGGCCCTCGCCCGTCAGCAGGACATCTGCGGCTGCCACGTGCACGTCGGTGTCCCGGACCTGGCGACAGCGGTCGCGGTGATGGACCGGGCGCGGCCGTACCTGCCCGTGCTGCTGGCCATGACGGGCAGCTCGCCGTTCCACGACGGCGTCGACACCGGCTACGAGAGCTGGCGCACCCAGTGGTGGGGGCGCTGGCCCAACGCCGGGCCACCCGAGCACCTGGGCAGCGTGCAGCGCTACCGGGAGCTGGTCGCCGCACTGGTGCGCGGTGGCGCGATCGGCGACGCCCGGCACCTGTACTGGGACCTGCGCCCGTCGGCCCGCTACCCGACGGTGGAGTTCCGCCTGGCCGACGTCTGCACCGACCTCGACGCCGCCGTCCTGCACGCGGCGCTGGCCCGCTCGCTGGTGCGGATCCTCGCCGGCCGGACCGCGGTCGGCGAGCCGGTCCCCGACCCCCGCCCCGAGCTGCTGCGCGCCGCGCGCTGGCGGGCGGCGAAGGACGGCCTGGACGGGGAGCTGTTCGACCCCGTGCGCGGCGAGCCGGTGCCGGCGCGGGCCGCCGTCGACGCGCTCCTGGCCGAGCTCGCCGACGACCTGCGCGCCGCCGGCGAGGAGGACGAGGTGGCCGCCCTGGTGTCCAGGCTGTGGACCCGGGGCACCTCCGCGGCCCGGCAGCGCCGCACCTGGGCGGCCACCGGGGACGCGCGGGCGGTCGCCGCCCAGGTGGTGCGGGACGGCGCGGTCGAGGCCGGCTGAGGTTGGCCCCGGAGCCGCGGGGTAGGGGGAGCGCCATGACCGAACCCCGCCCCCTCGCCCTCGTCACCGGAGCCTCCAGCGGGATCGGCTTCGAGCTGGCCCGGCAGTTCGCCGAGGCCGGCTTCGACCTGATCGTCAACGCCGAGGACCCGACCATCGACACCGCGGCGGCGAAGCTGCGCAGCTCCGGCACCGCGGTCTCCGGGTTCCAGGCCGACCTGCGCTCGGCCACCGGGGTCGAGGCGCTGTGGGCCGCCGTCGAGGCCACCGGCCGGCCGCTGGCCGCCGCGGCCCTCAACGCCGGCGTCGGGCAGGGGGGCGCGTTCGTCGAGGTCCCCGTCGAGCGGGACCTCGAGATCATCGAGCTCAACGTCACCTCGACCGTCCGGCTGGCCAAGCTGGTGCTGCGGGACATGGCGGCGCGCGACGAGGGACGGCTGCTGATCACCTCGTCGATCGCGTCGACGATGCCGGGGCCCTACCAGGCGATCTACAACGCCTCGAAGTCCTTCGTCCAGTCCTTCGCCGAGGCCCTGGCGGCCGAGCTGCGCGACACCGGGGTGACGGTGACGTCGCTGATGCCCGGGCCCACCGACACCGACTTCTTCGACCGCGCGGAGCTCGAGGACACCAAGCTCGGCGCCGGCCCCAAGGACGACCCGGCCCAGGTGGCGGAGCAGGGCTTCCAGGCGCTCATGGCCGGCAAGGACAAGGTGGTGGCCGGCTCGCTGCTGACGAAGGCGCAGGCGGCGGGCAACGCGGTGCTGCCCGACCGGCTCAAGGCGGCCGGGCACGCCAAGCTGGCCGAGCCCGGGAGCGCGGAGTAGGCCCGTGGCCCAGCGCCTGCGGGAGCTCGCCCGCCCGCTGCGGGACCCCGCCGACCTCGACCCGCTGCTCGAGCGGGTGGGCGACGCACGGGTCGTGGCCATCGGCGAGGCCAGTCACGGCACGCACGAGTACTACGCCTGGCGGGCGGCGCTCACCCGCCGGCTGGTCACCGAACGCGGCTTCCGGTTCGTCGCGGTCGAGGGCGACTGGCCGGACTGCTACCGGGTCAACCGCAGCGTGCGGCTGCGCGAGGGGGCCGACGCCGACCCGTACGACGCGCTGGACGCCTTCTCCCGCTGGCCCACCTGGATGTGGGCCAACGACGAGGTGGTCGAGTTCTGCCGCTGGCTGCGCGAGCTGAACGCCGGGCGGCCCGAGCCCGAGCGGGTCGGCTTCTACGGGCTCGACGTCTACAGCCTCTGGGACTCCATCCACGAGCTCGTCGCCTGGCTGAGGGAGCACGAGCCTGAGCACGTGGACCAGGCGGTCCGGGCGCTGCAGTGCTTCGAGCCCTTCGGGGAGGACGGCGCCGAGTACGCCTTCGCCAGCCGGTTCGCCCCGACCACGTGCGAGCAGGCGGTGGTCGACCTGCTGCACCGCCTGTGCGGGGACCGGGGCCGGGAGGAGGCGCAGACCGACCCGGAGGCCCGGTTCTCCGCCGAGCAGAACGCCGCCGTGGTCGTCGACGCCGAGCGCTACTACCGGGCGATGGTGCAGAGCTCGGCGGAGTCGTGGAACGTCCGGGACGTCCACATGGCCGACGTCCTGGACCGGCTGCTGGCCCACGCCGGGGGCAAGGTCGTGGTCTGGGAGCACAACACGCACATCGGCGACGCCCGCGCCACCGACATGGCCGACGCCGGGATGGTCAACGTGGGGCAGCTGCTGCGCGAGCGCCACGGCGCGTCGGACGTCGTCCTCGTCGGCTTCGGCGGATACCGCGGCGGGGTGGTCGCGGGGGAGGAGTGGGGCGCCCAGATGGAGCGGATGCCGGTGCCCCCGGCTCGGCCGGGCAGCCTCGAGGCGCTGCTGCACGAGCAGGTCGGGGCCGACGCGCTGCTGGTGTGGGAGCCCGGCGCGGCCCGCCCCCCGGAGCTGGACCGGCGGCTGGACCACCGCGCCATCGGGGTCGTCTACCGTCCCTCCCGCGAGCGGTGGGGGAACTACGTGCCGACCGTGCTGGCCGAGCGCTACGACGCCTTCCTGTACCTCGACGACACCCGGCCCCTGCAGCCGCTGCACCTGGAGCGTCCCGGGGAGCACGTGCCGCCCATCGCGCACGCGGTCTGAGCGGGGGACCCGTGCGACCGGCGGCGGAGGGCCGGCTGGACAGCAGACCCTCCGCCGGGCCCGCTGCGCTGCCCTACCCCGAGGGCGTGCACACGCTGGACCTGGGGCCGCACGCGGAGGTGCGACTGGTCGTCCCCGGCGGGGACGCCCGCCCGCGGCCCCTGCTGGTCTTCTTCCACGGCGCCGGCGGCACCGCCGCGCAGAGCCTGGCGACGGTCGGGGAGCCGGCCGCCGCCCGGGGGGCGCTGGTGCTGGCCCCGTCCTCGGTCGCGGCCACCTGGGACCTCATCGCCGGGGGTCCGGGCCGGGACGTCGCGGTGCTCGACGCCGCTCTCGAGCAGGTGTTCGCCCGGCACCCGGTTCCCCGGGTGGCAGTGGGCGGCTTCTCCGACGGCGCCTCCTACGCGCTCTCCCTCGGGGTGGCCAACGGCGACCTCGTCGACGCGGTGCTCGCGTTCTCGCCGGGGTTCGTCGCCGCCCCCGCGTCCCACGGCCGCCCGCGCGTGTGGATCTCCCACGGCGCCGGCGACCGGGTGCTGAACGTCGACCGCTGCGGCCGGCGGGTGTCCCGGGAGCTGGCCGCCGCCGGGTACGACGTCACCTACGAGGAGTTCGACGGCGGCCACGTCGTGCCGCCGGACCTCGTGACCGCCGCTCTCGACAGCTGGCTGGGAAGGCCGGCGGCCGCTAGGCGGAACGGCGCTCGGTGACGTCCTCCGAGGGCGCGCTGTCGTCCTTGGGGCCGCCGCTCTTGGAGACCGAGAAGCCCGGCCCCAGGTGCTCGAGGGCCAGCCGGCCGTACACCTGCTGCTGGGTGGCGACCCGCTGGGAGCGCCCGCGGCCGAGGAAGCTGACCATCCAGTGCAGCACCGTGGTGATCCGGCTCTTGAACCCGACGATGTACATCAGGTGGACGACCAGCCACAGCACCCAGGCGATGAAGCCCTGGAACTTGAACCGGGAGATGTCGGCGACCGCGGAGAACCGGGAGATGGTCGCCATCGAGCCCTTGTCGACGTAGTGGAAGGGCTTCTGCGGGGGCCGGCCGGCCAGCCGCCGCTTGATGGCCTCGGCGGCGTACTTGCCCCCCTGGATGGCCACCTGCGCGACGCCGGGCAGCTTGTCCAGGCTCATCATGTCGCCGACGACGTGGACCTCGGGGTGGCCGGGCAGGGTGAGGTCGGGCTGCACCGACACCCGGCCGGCGCGGTCCACCTCGGCGCCGGACTGCGCGCCGAGCACCCGGCCGAGCCCGGAGGCCTGGACGCCGGCGGCCCAGATCTTGGTGGCGGCCTGGATGCGGCGGGTCTGCCCGTCGGCGTCCTTGACCACCAGGCCGTCGGCGTCGACGTCGGTGACCATCGCCCCCAGCTGCACCTCCACGCCGATCTGGTTGAGCTGGCGGCGGGCGGCGTCGCCGAGCTTCTCGCCGAACGAGGGCAGGACGGCGGGGGCGGCGTCGAGCAGGATGACCCGGGCCTGGGTGGGGTCGATGGTGCGGAAGTCCCGGCGCAGGGTGCGGTGGGCCAGCTCGGCGATCTGCCCGGCCATCTCCACGCCGGTGGGACCGGCGCCCACCACCACGAAGGTCAGCAGCCGGTCGATCTCCGCGGGGTCGGTGGCCAGCTCCGCCAGCTCGAACGCGCCGAAGATCCGCCCGCGCAGCTCCAGGGCGTCGTCGATGCTCTTCATGCCGGGGGCGAACTCGGCGAACCGGTCGTTGCCGAAGTAGGACTGCCCGGCGCCGGCGGCCACGATCAGCTCGTCGTAGGGGTGCACCGTCGTGCGGCCCAGGATGGTCGAGGTGACCGTCTTCGCGGTCAGGTCGATGTCGGTGACCTCGCCGAGGACCACCCGGGTGTTGCGGTTGCGGCGCAGCACCTCGCGGGTGGGCGGGGCGATCTCGCCCTCGCTGAGGATGCCGGTGGCCACCTGGTAGAGCAGCGGTTGGAACAGGTGGTGGCCGGTCTTGGCGATCAGCGTGACGTCGACGGGGGCCTTCTTGAGCGCCTGCGCGGCGAACAGCCCACCGAAGCCCGAGCCGACGACGACGACCCGGGGCCGGCCGGAGGGGGAGGTGCCGGTGGACGCGGTCTCAGGTGATGTCGTCATGATGAATCAGTCTCCCACTCCGGCTTCTCCCGACCGTGCGCGGCTCCGTGTTCCGCAGGCCACAGTCTGGCGCACTCCCCGCCGGGCGGCGCGTTCCCCGGGCGAGCGGTAGACCGTTCCGGTGCCGATCCCCCCGCCGCGCCTGGTGCTGGTCCCCGGCCTCGGCCTCGACGCCCGATCCTCCCGGCGGCTGCGGGACCGGCTGCCCGGCGAGGTCGTCTGCCTGCCCGGCATGGGGGAGCGCGGCGCGGTCCCGCCGCTCGCGGAGCTGGCCGCTCGCCTGCGGGACCGGCTGGGCACGGGGCCGGTGGTCCTGGTGGGGCACTCCCAGAGCTGCCAGGTCGTCGCCGCCGCCGCGGCCGACCCGCGGGTCGTCGCGGTGGTGCTGCTCGGCCCGACCACCGATCCGCGGCTGCGGACGGTCCGGGGGCTGGTGGGGCGCTGGCTGCGGACGGCGGTGCGCGAGCCGTGGTGGCAGGTGCCGCTGGTCCTCGCGCAGTGGCTGCACACCGGTCCGCGGGCGATGGCGGCGCTGTGGCGACGGGCGGCACCCGACCGGATCGACGTCCGGCTGCGGGCGGTCGGCGTCCCGGTGACCGTCGTCCGGGGCACCCGTGACCGGCTCTGCCCGGAGGACTGGGCCGCCGCCGTGGCGGCGGCCGCGCCGCGGGGTCGGCTGGTCCAGATCGCGGGCGCCGCGCACATGACCGTGCAGACCCACCCGGGGGAGGTCGCCGCCGTCCTGGCCGTGGCGGAGGGTCCGGCCGTGTCACGATGAGTGCGTGGCCACCACCTCTGCCTCGGCCGGCGCGCTCCTGCGCCACGTGCGCACCGGGCGTGCGCGCAGCCGGGCGGACCTCGTGGCGCTCACCGGCGCCTCGCGGAACACGGTGAGCGCGCGGGTCGACCAGCTGATCGCGGCCAACCTCCTGGAGGAGGGCGGTCGCGGGGGGAGCACCGGCGGGCGCCCGCCCACGCTGCTGCAGTTCAACAGCCGCGCCGGCTGCGTCCTCGCCGTCGACCTCGGGGTGACCAGCGTCGACGTCGCGGTCACCGACCTGTCCGCGGAGATCCTCGCCTCGGCCGGCCACCCGATCGACATCGCCGAGGGCCCGGAGCCGGTGCTGGCCGAGGTGGACCGGCTGGCGCAGAAGGTGCTGGCCGAGGCCGGCCTGTCGCCCGAGCAGGTGTGCGCGGTCGGGGTCGGGGTGCCCGGCCCGGTCGAGTTCTCCAGCGGGCGGCCCTCCCACCCGCCGATCATGCCGGGCTGGCACGACCACCCGATCCCGGAGGCCTTCGCCCGCTACGGCTGTCCCGTCCTCGTCGACAACGACGTCAACGTCATGGCGATCGGGGAGATGGGCGTCGCCGGGTCGGAGCAGGACGTGCTCGTGGTCAAGGTCGGCACCGGCATCGGCTGCGGCGTCATCGTCGACGGCCGCGTCTACCGCGGCGCGCAGGGCAGCGCCGGCGACATCGGGCACATCCACGTCGCCCAGCCCGACGGGCGGACGGTCATCTGCCGGTGCGGCCAGGAGAACTGCCTCGAGGCGATCGCCGGCGGCGGCGCGCTGGTCCGGGACGCCCGAGCCGCCGGGCTGCCGGTCAGCAGCACCCGGGAGGTCGTCGAGCGGGCGGCGCAGGGCGACGGGGTCGCCCTGGAACTGGTCCGGGACGCCGGCCGCACGATCGGCACGGTGCTGGCCGCGCTGGTCAACTTCTTCAACCCGCACCGGATCGTCATGACCGGTGGGGTCGCGCAGGCCGGGGCCCCGCTGCTGGCCGGCATCCGCGAGGCCGTCTACCGCCGGTCGATGCCGCTGGCCGCGCGGAACCTGGAGATCACCGTCAGCGACGCCCCCGACCTGTCCGGTCGCCTGGGTGCCGCGCTCATGGCGATCGAGGGCTTCCTCGACGAGGACGCCGTCCACCAGGTCCTCGCCCAGTAGGTCCGCCCCGGCGGACCGCGCGGGCGCGGCCGGCCGCCACCCGCGCCCGGTTTCGACCAGCAGGCGGCTGTGTTGCGGTTCGGTAACCCGCCCTTGACCGGATGGTGACCGCGCTCATAGGTTCTGCGCTCAACCGACTAATGGTCAACGGTGAGCAAAAGTCCTGGGGGTGTCCGTGCTGGTCCGTCCGTCGTCCCCCGCCGCCGTTGCCGTTGCCGCAGCACCGAGTGCCGGAGGCCGCTGGTGACCGCACCCCTGCTGGAGATGCACGGCATCGTCAAGACCTTCCCGGGCGTGCGTGCGCTCGACGGCGTCGACCTCGACGTCCGCGCCGGTGAGGTGCACTGCCTGCTGGGCCAGAACGGGGCCGGCAAGTCGACGCTGATCAAGGTGCTGGCCGGGGCCCACCAGCCCGACGCCGGGCAGATCACCTGGCGCGGCCAGCCGGTCTCCCTGACCACACCGCAGGCGGCGATGTCGCTCGGCATCGCGACGATCTACCAGGAGCTCGATCTGGTCGCCGGCCTCACCGTCGCCGACAACATCTTCCTCGGCCGGGAGTTCTCGCGGCTGGGCATCACCCGGCCCGCGGAGGGCAACCGGCGGGCCACCGCGCTGCTCACCCGGCTCGGTCACCCGGAGATCCGGCCCACCGCCGAGGTCGGGTCGCTGTCGGCCGCCTCGCAGCAGATGGTCAGCATGGCCCGGGCGCTGTCCCAGGACGCGCAGCTGATCGTGATGGACGAGCCGTCGGCCGTCCTGGACAACGAGGAGGTCGAGCGGCTGTTCGCGGTCATCCGCGACCTCACCGCGCACGACGTCGCGGTCGTCTACATCTCCCACCGGCTGGAGGAGATCCGCGCGATCGGTGACCGGATCACGGTCCTCAAGGACGGCCGCACGGTGGCCACCGGCCTGCCGGCGCGGGACACCCCGACCCGCGACGTCATCACGCTCATGACCGGCCGGACCATCGAGTACGTCTTCCCGGAGCGCCGCACCCAGCCGCACCTCGACGAGGCCCCGGTCCTCGAGGTGGAGGGGCTGGGTCTGGCCGGCAGCTTCGCCGACGTCTCCTTCGCCGTCCGGCCGGGGGAGGTCGTCGGGCTCGCCGGCCTCGTCGGCTCCGGGCGGTCGGAGATCCTCGAGACCGTCTTCGGCGCCCGGCACGCGACCGCCGGGACCGTCCGCGTCCGCGGCCGCCGGCTGCGGTCGGGGGACGTCGGCGGCGCGGTCGCCGCGGGCGTGGGCCTCGCGCCCGAGGAGCGCAAGAGCCAGGCGCTGCTGCTGGGTGAGTCGGTCTACCGGAACATCAGCATCTCGAGCCTGGCCCGCTTCGCCCGGGGCGGCTTCCTCGCCGGCACCGCGGAGAAGGCGGCCGCGCAGGAGCAGGTCCAGGCGCTGGACGTGCGCCCCGCCGACGTCGACCGCGAGGTCCGCACGCTGTCCGGCGGGAACCAGCAGAAGGTCGTCCTGGCCCGCTGGCTGCTGCGTGACTGCCGGGTGCTGCTGCTCGACGAGCCCACCCGCGGCGTCGACGTCGGGGCCCGGGCGGAGATCTACGCGCTGATCCGGGAGCTGGCCGACCGCGGGGTCGCCGTCGTCGTGGTGTCCAGCGAGATCCCCGAGGTCCTGGGCCTGGCCGACCGCGTGCTGGTGATCGCCGACGGCGCGGTCGTCACCGAGCAGCCGGCCGACGCACTCGACGAGCACCGGGTGCTCGACCTGATCATGGAGGGCACGGGCCACACCGGCCTGCCCGTGCCCGCTGGAGCGCAGTCCGAAGGGGACGTGGCATGAGCGGAAGCACGACCGCGACGACCGGTGGAGTGGACAGCACGGCCCCCGGGCCCGCTGGCGCGGCACCGGGTGGCCAGGCCGGGAAGGGCCCGGGCTTCATGTCCGGGCCGGTCGGCCGCAACCTCGGCCTGGTGGTCGCCCTGGCGATCCTCTGCATCGTCGGGGTGGTCACCGCCGGCGACCGCTTCGCCGACGTCGACAACGTGCTGACCATCCTGCGGCTGGCCGCCGTCATCGGCGTGGTCAGCATCGGGATGACGTTCGTGATCATCGGCGGCGGCATCGACCTGTCGGTCGGCGCGCTGGCGGCGCTGGCCTCGGTCTGGGCCACCACCCTGGCCACCCAGCAGATGGCCGAGGACACCCACTGGATCGTCATGGTGTTCACGGCGATCGTCGTCGGCACCGTCGCCGGGCTGGTCAACGGCGTGGTCATCGCCTACGGCAAGCTCGCCGCCTTCATCGCCACCCTGGCCATGCTGGCCGCGGCCCGCGGGCTGGCCGAGATCATCGCCAACCGGCGCACGCAGATCATCCAGGACCGCGACTTCCTCGCGTTCTTCTCCGGCGACGTCCTCGGCATCCCGACGCTGGTGATCATCTTCGCGCTCGTCGCCGTGGCCGGCTGGGTGCTGCTCAACCGGACGACCTTCGGCCGCCGCACCTTCGCCGTCGGCGGCAACGCCGAGGCCGCCCGACTGGCCGGCATCCGCGTGCAGCGGCACACCGTCAAGCTGTACGTCCTGTCCGGCATCACCTGCGGCATCGCCGCGGTCATGATCATGGCCCGGACGACGACGGGCAGCTCCACCCACGGCACCCTCTGGGAGCTGGACGCGATCGCCGCCGTCGTCATCGGCGGAACGCTGCTGATCGGGGGCCGCGGCACCATCGTCGGCACCGTCCTCGGCGTCCTGATCTTCACGACGCTCGGCAACGTCTTCACCCTCAACAACCTGTCGAGCTCGGCGCAGGCGGTGGCTCGCGGCGTGATCATCGTCGCCGCCGTCCTGCTGCAGCAGCGCCTGGCCACCGGCGGCTTCAGCTTCCGCCGGCCGACGGCGGGCAGGTCCCCGGGCGCACCCGTCGCCGCCGGGTCCCCGGCCGGCGCCGTGTCGGGCGGGACCACCGCGGACGGCGGGCCGGGCGGAGCACGCCCCGGGGACCCCGGCACGCACCCGTGAGACCCCCGGCGCGCGCCGCGCGCCGGCCCGCACCACCTGCACCACAGCCCCCGAGACCACCTGGCACTCCGAGCCAGGGAGGCGATACCCGAGGAGAGAACATGTCTGCAGCGAGGCAGCGCCCCTACCGGCGCCTGACGTCCACCGCGGTGGCCCTCGTGGGTGCCGGCGCCCTGATCGCCGGCTGCACGAGCAACACGCCGGAGGAGGAGTCGAGCGGTGGCGGCGGCACCAACGTCGCCAGCTCGAACGACGAGACCGGTGACACCGTGACCATCGGCTTCTCGGCCCCGGCCGCCGACCACGGCTGGATGGCCGGCATCACCGAGGCCGCCCGCGCGGCCGCCGAGGAGTACGAGGACGTCGAGCTCAACGTCGCCGAGGGCACCAACGACGTCGGCGCCCAGATCTCCCAGGTGGAGACCTTCATCAACCAGGGCGTCGACGCCATCGTGCTGCTGCCCTTCGACGGCGCCGCGCTGACCCCGGTCGCGCTGCAGGCGATGGAGGCCGGGATCCCGGTCATCAACGTCGACCGCGAGTTCAACAGCCCGTTCGCCGCCCGCGCCACGATCCTCGGCGACAACTACGGCATGGGCGTCTCGGCCGGCACCTACGTCTGCGAGCAGGTGGGGGACAACCCCAACGCCGTCGTCGCCGAGATCGCCGGCATCGACTCGCTGCCGCTGACCCAGGACCGCAGCCAGGGCTTCGCCGACGCGCTCGGCGAGTGCGGGCTGTCCGTCGCCAACCGCGTCGCGGCCGACTTCACGGTCGAGGGCGGCGAGGAGGCGGCGGCCAACCTGCTGCAGGCCGCGCCGCAGATCGACGCCCTCTGGAACCACGACGACGACCAGGGCGTCGGCGTCCTGGCCGCCATCACCAACGCCGGCCGCGACGAGTTCGTCATGGTCGGTGGCGCTGGTTCGGCCAACGCCATGCGGGAGATCCAATCCGGGGACTCCGTCCTGCAGGCGACCGTCATCTACCCGCACACCCAGGCCGCCGACGGCATCCGCCTCGCCCGGCTGATCGCGCAGGACAAGTCGTTCTCCGACCTGATCTCGCCGGAGGTCCCGCGCGAGATCGTGCTGAACGCCCCCGTCGTCACGGCGGACAACGTCGACCAGTACATCGACCGCGCCTTCGAGTCCTGACCGACGGGGAGCCGCCGGGTGGGATCCCCTCCCACCCGGCGGCTCCGCCACCCCGAGGAGCCCACCGCATGACCTCCACCCTCGGCGTCGGCCTCATCGGCTACGCCTTCATGGGCGCCGCCCACTCCCAGGCCTGGCGCACCGCCCCCCACTTCTTCGATCTCCCCCTGCGGCCGGAGCTGACCGTGCTGGCCGGCCGGGACGCCGCCCGGGTGGCGGACGCCGCCGAGCGGCTGGGCTGGTCCGGCACCGAGACCGACTGGCGCCGGGTGGTCGAGCGGCCCGACGTCGACCTCGTCGACGTCTGCACGCCCGGCGACACGCACGCCGAGATCGCCATCGCCGCGCTGGACGCCGGCAAGCACGTGCTGTGCGAGAAGCCGCTGGCCAACACCGTGGCCGAGGCCGAGGCGATGGCCGAGGCCGCCGCCCGCGCCGCGCGCCGCGGCGTGCGCTCGATGGTCGGCTTCACCTACCGCCGGGTGCCGGCCATCGGGCTGGCCCGGCAGCTGGTCGCCGAGGGCCGGGTCGGGCAGATCCGCCACGTGCGCGCGCAGTACCTGCAGGACTGGATCGCCGACCCCGCCGCGCCGATGTCGTGGCGGCTGGAGAAGGACAAGGCCGGCTCCGGCGCCCTCGGTGACATCGGGGCGCACGTCGTCGACCTGACCCAGTACATCACCGGGGAGCGGCTGACCGGCGTCAGCGCGCTGCTGGAGACCTTCGTCAAGGAGCGGCCGCTGCCGGCGGAGACCGGCAGACTGTCCGGCGTGGGGAGTTCGGAGACCGGCACCGTCACCGTCGACGACGCGGCCCTGTTCACCGGCCGGTTCAGCGGTGGCGCACTGGCCAGCTTCGAGGCCACCCGCTTCGCGCTGGGCCGCAAGAACGCCATCCGGATCGAGGTCAACGGCTCGGCCGGGAGCCTGGCGTTCGACTTCGAGGACATGAACGTCCTGGAGTTCTACGACGGCAGCGAGCCGGCCGCGATCGCCGGGTTCCGCCGGATCCTGGTCACCGAGCCCGAGCACCCCTACGTGGGCGCGTGGTGGCCGGCCGGTCACGGTCTCGGGTACGAGCACGGCTTCACCCACCAGGTCGTCGACCTGGTGACCGCGATCGCCAAGGGCGAGGACCCGGCGCCGTCGTTCGCCGACGGGCTGCAGGTCCAGCGCGTGCTCCACGCCGTCGAGCGCAGCGCCGCCGCCAACAGCACCTGGACGGAGATCCCCGCGTGAACCTCACCCCCACCAAGGACGACAAGTTCAGCTTCGGCCTCTGGACGGTCGGCTGGCAGGGCGTCGACGTCTTCGGCGGCCCCGTCCGGCCGCGGCTGGACCCGGTGGAGGCGGTGCACCGGCTGGCCGAGCTGGGTGCGGCCGCGATCACCTTCCACGACGACGACCTCGTGCCGGACGAAGCGACCCGGGAGAAGGAGCTCGCCCGTTTCCGCGACGCGCTGACCGAGACCGGGCTGGTCGTGGAGATGGCCACGACCAACCTGTTCTCCCACGCCGTGTTCAAGGACGGCGGGCTGACCGCCAACGACCGCGACGTCCGCCGGTACGCGCTGGCCAAGGTGCTGCGCAACCTCGACCTGGCCGCCGAGCTGGGCGCCCGGACCTACGTGCTGTGGGGCGGCCGGGAGGGTGCCGAGTCCGGCGGGAGCAAGGACGTGCACGCCGCGCTGGACCGCTACAAGGAGTCGATGGACCTGCTCTGCGGCTACGTCCGCGAGCGCGGCTACGACATCCGGTTCGCGCTCGAGCCCAAGCCCAACGAGCCGCGCGGGGACATCCTGCTGCCGACGATCGGCCACGCCCTCGCGTTCATCAACGACCTCGAGGAGCCCGACCGGGTCGGCCTCAACCCGGAGATCGGGCACGAGGAGATGGCCGGCCTCAACTACGCGCAGGGCATCGCCCAGGCGCTGTGGCACGGCAAGCTGTTCCACATCGACCTCAACGGGCAGCACGGCCCGCGCTTCGACCAGGACCTGCGCTTCGGCGCCGGCAACCTGCGCGGGGCGTTCTGGACCGTCGACGTCCTGCAGGGCGCCGGCACCGGGCCGGCCTACGACGGCTACGTCCACTTCGACTACAAGCCGCCGCGCAGCGAGGACATCGACGGCGTGTGGGAGACCGCCCGCGCGTGCATGCGCAACTACCTGGTCCTGCGGGAGAAGGCGCGCGCCTTCCGCGCCGACCCCGAGGTGGCGGAGGCGCTCGCGGCCGCCCGCGTCGACCAGCTCGCCGTCCCGACCCTGGCGCCGGGGGAGTCGCTGGCCGACCTGCGCGCCGAGGCCCACGACCCCGAGGCGATGGCGCAGCGCGGCATGCACTTCGAGCGGCTCGACCAGCTGGCCATGGACCACCTGCTCGGCGTCCGCTGAGCGACCGACACCCCGGGGCTCCCCACCGAGGGAGTCCGGCGACGACCTGAGGAGGACCCCGCATGCCCCGTCCCGTCACCCTGTTCACCGGCCAGTGGGCCGACCTGCCGTTCGAGGAGGTGTGCCGGCTGGCCTCCGACTGGGGCTACGACGGTCTGGAGATCGCCTGCTGGGGCGACCACCTCGACGTCGAGCGCGCCGCGAACGACGACTCCTACGTCGCCGACCGCCAGGCGCTGCTGGAGAAGTACGGCCTGCAGGTCTTCGCCATCTCCAACCACCTCAACGGCCAGGCCGTCTGCGACGACCCGATCGACGAGCGGCACCGCGGCATGGTGCACCCGCGCGTCTGGGGCGACGGCGACCCCGAGGGCGTCCGGCAGCGGGCCGCGGAGGAGATGAAGACGACCGCCCGGGCCGCGGCCAAGCTGGGCGTGACGACGGTCGTCGGCTTCACCGGGTCCAAGATCTGGAAGACCGTGGCGATGTTCCCGCCGGTCCCCGAGTCGATGATCGAGGACGGCTACCGCGACTTCGCCGACCGCTGGAACCCGATCCTCGACGTCTTCGACGAGGTGGGGGTGCGCTTCGCCCACGAGGTGCACCCGTCGGAGATCGCCTACGACTACTGGACGACGGTTCGCACGATGGAGGCGATCGGGCACCGCGAGGCCTTCGGGCTCAACTGGGACCCGAGCCACTTCGTGTGGCAGGACCTCGACCCAGTGTCGTTCATCTGGGACTTCAAGGACCGGATCTACCACGTCGACTGCAAGGACGCGAAGAAGCAGGTCGGCAACGGGCGCAACGGCCGGATGGGCTCGCACCTGCCCTGGGCCGACCCGCGCCGCGGCTGGGACTTCGTCTCCACCGGGCACGGCGACGTCCCGTGGGAGGCCTGCTTCCGGATGCTCAACACCATCGGCTACGACGGGCCGATCTCGGTGGAGTGGGAGGACGCCGGTATGGACCGCCTGATCGGCGCGCCCGAGGCGCTGGCCTTCGTCCGCCGGCTGGCGTTCGACCCGCCGGCGGCGGCGTTCGACGCCGCCTTCGCCAGCGGCAACTGAGAGAGGACCCCGTCCTCCTCACCGCTCGCAGGCTCGCGGCGAGCCTCGGGACGGGGCCAGGAGCCGAGGCGGGACCCCGTCCTCCTCACCGCTCGCAGGCTCGCGGCGAGCCTCGGGACGGGGCCAGGAGCCGAGGCGGGACCCCGTCCTCCTCACCGCTCGCAGGCTCGCGGCGAGCCTCGGGACGGGGCCAGGAGCCGAGGCGGGACCCCGTCCTCCCCGCCCCTCGCGAGCTCGGGGCGGTGCCCGGGACGGGGCCAGCGGCGGGACCCTGCCAGGCCTCGGCCGGGGGAGGGTCCGGAGGATGGGCGGCGAGCGGGGGGTCCCGCCGCCCACCCTCCGGGGTCGGGAGCCGGTCCGGAGCGGACCGGCGTGGTGCCAGGGGGTGTCAGGCGGACACCGTGACCGGGACCTCCATGCCGTTGGCCCGGTGCGCCCCGACGCTGCAGTAGAAGAAGTAGTCGCCCTCTTCCAGGGTCACCTCGAGCGTGGCGGAGCTGCCCGGCTGGAGGACCTCCGTGCCGGCGACCTCGGCGCCGTCCCGCTCGACGATGAAGTCGTGCGGCATGTTGCCGGTGTTGGTCACCTCGAAGGTGTACGTGCCGGCGGAGTACGAGTCCTCCGACAGCTCGAAGTCGAAGTCGACCGCGTTCACCGTCACCGCCTCGGCCGCGGCCTCGGTCGCGCTCGAGGGCGCGGGGGCCGCCGGCGCGGACGACTCCGTCGCGCTGGTCTCGGCCGCGCTGCTCGTGGTGCTCCCGGACGCGGCGTCGGTGCCCCCGTCGTCGCCGCCGCAGGCGCTGAGGCCGAGGCCGAGAGCGAGGACGAGCGCAGCGGTGCGGCGGGCGGAGTTGATCTGCAGGGGCACGGGATCTCCTCGGGGCCTGCGGTCAGTCCCGCCGGGTCGGCAGGCACCGCTTCGTCCGAGATACTGCAACTTTGTAGGACTTGACGGAAGCCCCCTTCACAGGGGGTTCTCAGCCGGCGCGTCGGCGTGGCACGCGCGCCGGCACCAGGTGACCACCGTGTCGAGCACCTCCGGGTCCACCGGCCGGCGCAGCTCCGCGCGGTAGCCGCGCAGGGAGGCCTGCCCCGGCTGGCGGCGGAGTGTGTGCGTCAGGTCGGGCACGAGGTGGGTCTGCACGGGGCTCCGCACGGTCGCCGCGACGACCTCGAGGTCCCGCGGGGGCGCCTGGACGTCCTTGCTCCCCGTCAGTGCCAGCACGGGGACGCGCACGCCGGCGAGGTCGGTCCGCGGGTCGTGGTCCAGGAACTCGCGGGTCCAGCGCGCGTTGACGCGGACCCCGCCGAGCCGGGCCACGTCGGTGGTCGTCGCCCGGACCCGGGCGTGCTGGGTGGCGACCTTCGCCTCCAGGTCGGTGCGCAGGAGGCGCAGCAGCAGGCGCACGGGTGCGGGCAGTGTGGGGCCGAGCTCCCGGGCCTGCCAGCGCAGCAGCTCGTCGCCCGGGGTGGCGCTGGTCGACAGCAGGACGACGCCCCGGACCGGTGCCCCGCGCGCGGCGAGCGCGGCACTGAGCAGGGCGCCTTCGCTGTGGCCGGCCAGCAGGAGGCGGGCCGGGTCGACCTCGGGCCGGGCGGCCAGGGCGTCGAGCGCCCGGCCGAGGTCGTCGACGTTGTCGGTGAACCCCGCGGCCCGCCAGTCGCCGGGGCTGGCGCCCACGCCGCGCTTGTCGTAGCGCAGGCTGGCCAGCCCGCCGGCGGCGAGAGCGGCGGCCAGCTGGCGGGCGACGTCGAAGCGGGCCCGCCGGTGGTTGGAGTCGCGGTCGAGCGGACCCGAGCCGCTGGTCAGCACCACTGCCGGCACCGGGCCGGGCGAGTCGGGGAGGGTCAGCGTGCCGGCGAGGGGCGGCGCGCCGGGCACCTCCACCGCGAGCTCGCGCACGGTCAGCGCCCCGCGGCGAGGGTGCCGGCGACCGCCGTCGCGTCGTCCGCCCCGACCAGGAGCGTGTCGAAGCGCTGGCCGGTCAGTCGCACCCGCACGGCCGGCTGGCCGCGGCGCACGGACACCAGCGTCTTCTCGCCCTGGCCACGCCAGGTGCCGATCTTGCGGACGCCCGGCAGACCCAGCCCGGGGGCGCGCACCCCGCGGGGCGCCGACAGGCCGTCGGGCACGGAGTCCACCGACGTGACCGCCGAGCGCGGGACCTCGAGGTCGCGGAGCAGGCCGAGGAGCTTCTCGGCGCGGGACAGGGTGACGCGGACGGTCTGCGAGGTGGTCGTGATCGTCGCCATGGGATTATCGTTCTCGATCGAGCGACCATTGTCAATCGTGAGAAAGGTGAGCCGTGGCGACCGCCGACCTGCTGCTCCACCCCGTGCGCTTCCGCGTCGTGCAGGCGTTCCTCGGTGACCGGACGCTGACCACGACCGACCTCCGCGGGCTGCTGCCGGATGTCCCGGTGGCGACGCTGTACCGGCACGTGGGGGTGCTCGCCGACGCGGGCCTGCTGACCGTGGTGGGCGAACGGAGGGTGCGCGGCGCGGCCGAGCGCAGCTACCGGCTGGTGACCGCGGCGGCCTCGGTGGACGCCGCGGCGGCCGCGACGATGACGCCGGAGGAGCACCGGCGCGCCTTCGCCACCTTCGTGGCCGCGCTGCTGGCCGACTTCGACCGGTACGCGGGGGCGGACGACGACGCCCGGCTCGACCTCGCGCGCGACGGTGTGGGGTACCGGCAGATCGGGGTGTGGGCCACCGACGAGGAGCTGGGCCGGCTGGTCACCGACCTGCGCGCCGTCCTCGCCGCCGCGGCCGAGCGACCGCCCGACGGGGCGCGCCGGCGACGCCTCGTCACGCAGGTGTTCCTGCCGGGCTGAGCCGCGGGGCCGGGACGGTGTCCCGGCCCCGCGGCGAGCTCACTCGGCCCGGCGGGCGGCGCGGGCCGCCTTCTTGTTGGCCTTGACCAGCGTCTTGGCGGCCTTGCGCACCCGGCGCGGCTCCCGGTCGATGGTGCCGCGGGTGAGCAGGCCGACGCCGATGCCGAGCAGCCAGACGTCCTTGGCGACGGTCAGGCCCTCCTGGGTCGGGGCGAGACTGCCGGGCTTCCGCATGCCGGGCGTGTTGAGGTAGAGGCCCAGCAGGCCGCCGGAGAACGCGGTCAGGGCGGCCCCGGCGACCGCCGTCGGCACGAACGGCGTCAGCAGCAGGCCGCCGACGGCGATCTCGCCGTAGGCCAGCGCCTTGGCGAACTGCTGGGGCGGCACGTCCTTGAGGAACGGGTAGGTGCCCGCGGCGAAGCCGTGCAGGCCGGCCGCGGTGCCCTCGTCGGCGCCGCGCTTGCCCAAGCCGCTGTTGAGGATGAACGCGCCGGCCGAGAGGCGCGGGCCGATCTCGGACAGGGTGATGGGCAGTCGCATGGTGCACCTCTTCGTCGGGTTCTGGTCCAGGGCTCAACGACACTCTGGACGACCCGTGCCGTGCCCACCACCTCGGGGGTCAACCGTTCCCGGTCGACCCCCGAGGCGTCGGGTCAGCGCCCGCCGCGGCGGGAGCGGCCGCTGAACCCCGCGGCCGAGTGCGTGCCGGCACGGGCAGCGAGCTCGGCCCGGGTGCGCGCGGGGCCGGCCGGGCGGCCGGAGGAGCCACCGCGAGCCGACGTGCCCGCGGCCGGGGTGTGCCCGCCGGTGGTGCCGCCGCCGGTGCCTCCGCCGGAGCGGCGGCGACGGCCGCCGCCGCCGCCCTGACCCTGCGGCTGCGCAGCCGGCGCGGGGGCGGGCTCGACGTGCGGCGCGGCCGGTCCGGTCAGCGCGGCGATCTCGCGGGCGCCGGGCTTGACCGCCGACACCTCGGGGGTGATGCCGGCCTGGCGGGCCAGGGTGCGCACCTCGCCGGCCTGGTCGGGCGTCGCGATGGTGACGACGGTGCCCCCGGCCCCGGCCCGCGCGGTGCGGCCGGAGCGGTGCAGGTAGGCCTTGTGCTCGGCCGGCGGGTCGACGTGGACGACCAGCGAGACGTCGTCGACGTGGATGCCGCGCGCGGCGATGTCGGTCGCGCACAGCACGCGGATCTCCCCGCTGCTGAACGCCTCGAGGTTGCGCTCGCGGGCGTTCTGGCTGAGGTTGCCGTGCAGGTCGACGGCGGGGACGCCCGCGCCGGTCAGCTGCTTGGCCAGCTTCTTGGCCTGGTGCTTGGTCCGGGTGAACAGCACGCTGCGGCCGAGGCCCGAGGCCAGCTCCTTGACGATCTGCCCCTTGTCGGCGGCGTCGACCCGGAACACGTGGTGGGTCATCGTCGACACGGGCGCGACGGCGGGGTCCACCGAGTGCGTCGTGGGGTTCGACAGGTACCGCTTGACCAGGACGTCGACGCCGTTGTCCAGCGTCGCGGAGAACAGCAGCCGCTGGCCCACCTTCGGCGTCCGGTCCAGGAGGCGCTTCACCCCGGGCAGGAAGCCCAGGTCGGCCATGTGGTCGGCCTCGTCGAGGATGGTGACCTCGACGGCGCCCAGGTCGGCGTGGCCCTGGCCGATGAGGTCCTCGAGCCGGCCGGGGCAGGCGATCAGCACGTCGACGCCGTCGGCGAGGGCGCGCACCTGCGGGTTCTGGCCGACCCCGCCGAAGACGGTCGTCGTCCGCATGCCGAGCGCGCGGGCCAGCGGGTCGACGACCGCGGCGACCTGGTTGGCCAGCTCGCGGGTCGGCACGAGGACCAGCGCGCGGGGCCGCTTGGGCGACCGCCGGGTGGTGGAGGCGGCGAGCCGGGCGACCAGCGGGAGGCTGAAGGCCAGGGTCTTGCCGGAGCCGGTGCGGCCCCGGCCGAGGACGTCGCGCCCGGCGAGCGTGTCGGGCAGCGTCGCGACCTGGATGGGGAACGGCGCGGTGATGCCGCTGGCGGTGAGCACCTCGACCAGCGGGGCGGGCACGCCGAGCTCGGCGAAGGTGGTGTCGGTGGGCAGCACGGTGGCGACGTCCCCGGCGGGGACGACGGGGGCGGGCACCGGGTCGGCCTGCGGGCGGGCGGGCGCGCCGGCGTGCTGCGCGCCGGCCGGCTGGCTGCCGGCGGGGCGGCCGCGGCCG
>NZ_JAQISV010000049.1:0-50044 GCF_048569675.1 Geodermatophilus sp. CPCC 206100 | reverse complement strand
AGGCGGCCCGGGGGCGCCTGGACCTGGTGGATGCGGGGCCGCCGCCGGGCCCCCGCCCGCCGGGCCGCCGCGCGGGGCCGGCCGCCGCAGCGTCGGCCGGGCAGCGCGCCCGCCGGGGTGCCGGACAGCCGGCACCGCTGGGCACCGGCCGCTCCCTAGCCGCGCGTCCGCGCGGCGGTCCACGCCGGCTCCGCGCGCTGGGGGAGGGGGTCCACCCCACCTCCCGGACGGGGGTTGCCGAGGGCTCCTCGTAGGGCCTGCTCGATCGTCCCGGGCGCCGGCCCGCAGCACGCTCTCCGTACCCGAAACGGCTCCCGCCGCACCGGCGGCCCCCCACGAGACGAGGTCCCAGATGGTCAGCAGCCAGCCGGAGTCCACCCGCTACAGGGGACCCCTGACGTCCGCTCCGGAGAGCACCGGCCGGACCCCGGAGCCGACGTCGCGCCCCCGGCAGCCGCGGCCGGCCTCCGGCCCGGCGAACCCGGGCGGACAGCGGACGACCCGCGGGACCGCGGCGGCGCGCGCCGACCGGGTGCCGGCCGCCGGGGACAGCACCGGGCACCTGGTCCGGCGCGCCGCGCAGGGTGACCAGCGGGCCTGGCACGCCGTCGTCGAGCGGTACAGCGGGTTGCTGCAGTCGGTCGTCGGTGAGTTCCGGCTGACGGAGGCACAGGCCGCGGACGCCGTCCAGACCACCTGGCTGCGGCTGCTGGAGGACCCCGCGCCGCTGCGGCGACCCGAGCGGCTGGCCGGCTGGTTGCGGGCGACCGCGCGCCGGACCTGCCGGGAGGCGGTCCGCGGTGCGGGCCGGGAACGCCCGTGGGCGCAGACCGACGGGGGGCCCTCCCCGTCGGACACCGACCCGGTGGCGCACGTCCTCCGCCAGGAGCGGGTGGGCGCCGTCCGCCGGGCCGTCCAGGAGCTGCCCGAGCCGCACCAGCAGCTGCTCGAGCTGCTGGTCGCCTCCCCGGCGCTGAGCGCCGCGCAGATCGGTGCGCGACTCGGGATGCCGGTCGAGAACGTGGAGCCGACCCGGGCCCGCGTCCTGGCCGGACTGCGCACCGCCCTGGCCCCGGCCGGCCTCCAGGACCTCGCCCTCTGACCCGTACCCCGCCGCAGTCCCCTCGAGAAGGAGAAGCCCGTGCCTGGACCCTCTGCCGCCCTGCCCGGCCGCCCTGCCGACCGGACCGGTCCGCCCGCTGACCGGTACGACGCCATCGTCACCGGCGCGGGAGCCGGTGGCCTGACCTGTGCCCTCACCCTCGCCCAGCAGGGGGCACGGACGCTGCTGCTGGAGAAGAACCCGTTCGTCGGCGGGTACGCCCACGGCGACGGTGAGCAGGGCTTCTACTGGGACCACGGCGGGCACATCGTGCTGGCCTTCCGGCTGGGGATGCCGGCCCGCCAGGTGTTCGAACGGCTGGGCATCGACCAGCGGATCGAGATGGTCCCCGACCTGCAGAGCTTCCAGGGCGTCTTCCCCGACGGGCGGATGGAGATCCCGGCCGACCTCACCGTGACCGCCGAGCAGCTGACCCGGCGGTTCCCGGCCGAGCGGGCCGGGATCACCCGGGTGCTGCTGGACATGGAGCGCATGGCCGCCGAGCTCGACCTCGTCGTCCCGAGCTTCCGGATCGCCGGCGTACCGGGGGAGCGGCGCCCGCTGGACCGGCTGCTCGAGCAGTTCCAGCGGCCGTGGCTCGGGGACGCCGTCGCGCCCGTCGCCGGCCGGCTGAACATGCCCGGCTCCACCCTGCTGAAGTACCAGAACCGGACGCTGCAGCAGTTGCTCGACGAGCACCTGCGCGACCCGGACCTCAAGGCCTACCTGTCCATGCTCTGCGTCGGGATCGGCACGCCGCCCTCGGAGCTGTCGGCGGTCATCGCCTCGGTGTTCCTCGTCCACGCGCTCCGGCTCATGTGGATGCCGCGCGGCGGCTTCGGCCGGCTCGCCGAGGTGCTGCGCGAGATGTTCCTCGAGGCGGGCGGCACGGTGGCCACCGGCGCCGAGGTCGACCGGATGCTGGTCACCGGCGGCCGGGTGCACGGCGTGCGGACGGTCGACGGCCGGGAGTTCTCCGCGGGTGCGGTGGTCTGCGCCTCCGACGCCCGCCGGCTCTACACCGAGCAACTGCCCGCCGACGCCGTCCCGCGCCGGCTGCGGACGGCGGTGCAGACCAACCCCACCACGCCGGCCTTCTTCCAGGTGCAGCTCGGGATCGACCTGGACCTGGCCCAGTTCGGCGACGAGATCAAGCGGCTGAACTTCATCTACCCGCACCGCGACATCGACAAGGGGATGGCGAACTTCCCGCTGGGCAACGTCGAGGAGGCGGCCTACTACCTCTACGTCGCCACGCTGCACCAGCCGGAGCTCGCCCCGCCCGGGATGCACTCGATCAAGCTGGAGTGCCCGACCCGCCTGGACAGCGTCGGCATCGACTGGGACCGCGACAAGGACGCCATCGCCGACGTCTTCATCCGGCGCACCGAGGCGCTCATCCCCGACCTGCGCCGGCACATCGTGGCCAAGCGGGTCTACACGCCGCTGGACATGGTGCGGCGCACGCACAACAACCAGGGCGCGTTCGCCGGGTGGGGGCTGGTGCCGCAGATGCTCAGCCGCTCCCGTCCGCAGCAGCGCTCCCCGCTGCCGGGCCTGTACCTGGCCGGGCAGTGGACGACGCCGAACGCCGGCCTGCCCTGGGTCGTGCTGTCGGGCTACAACACCGCGGGCATGGTGCTCGCCGACGGCGGAGGGCACCCGCGGTGGAACCACTGACGATGTCGCCGACGGAGCAGCGCAACCTCGACACGATGGCGGCAGTGGTCCCGTTCTGGAACCGCCACGACGTCGCCGGGATCCTGTCGCACTACGACGACGAGATCACCTGGCACGACATGGCGCTGGGCCGCACCCACCGCGGGAAGGCCGAGGTCGGGGCGGTCCTCCGGATGCTCTTCGACGCCGTGCCCGACCTGCACCTGGACCTCACCACGCGGGTGCCGCACGGGGACTCCGTCGCGGAGGAGTACACGCTGACGGGCACCCACCTGGGCACGCTGTTCGGCGTCCCCGCGACCGGGCGGCGGCTGCGGATCCAGGCGGTCAGCTTCGTCCGGATGCGGAACGGGCGCCTGGCCGAGGACAACTTCTACG
Organism: Geodermatophilus sp. CPCC 206100; assembly: GCF_048569675.1. Lineage (NCBI taxonomy): Bacteria > Bacillati > Actinomycetota > Actinomycetes > Geodermatophilales > Geodermatophilaceae > Geodermatophilus > Geodermatophilus sp. CPCC 206100. Next base: position 46,884 of record NZ_JAQISV010000049.1, on the reverse strand, counting down.
TCGACGTGGCCGGCCTCCTCGTCCAGATGGGCCTGTTCCCGCCGCTGAGCGTCACCGAGACCGGGTGGGGGCGGGCGGGTCTGCAGCTCGCGGTGTTCCTCCGGTCGCCCCGGCGCGCCCTGGCGACGCGCCGGGCGCGGCGACGTGGGGGTCCGGGTCCGGGTTCCCTCCCCGCCCGCGCTGCGGGAGGCTCCCGCAGCGCCACCGGCGGGACGGCCCGGCCGCCCGCCGCCGGATCCCGCGACCCCGCCCCGATCCGCAGCCAGGCCGACGCCGGGCTGACCGTCAGGAGGCCCCGATGAGGCGATCGTCCGTTCCCCTGTTCCTGTCGTCGTCCGCTGTGCTCCTGGTGGTGGCCGGCTGCGGCGGTGCCGAGGAGGCGCCGGCGGAAGCCGCCACCGGCTCCGCCTCGTCCCCGGCCGCGGCCGGTGGCGGGGACCTGACCGCGCGGCTGGTGGACGCAGCGGGCGCGGAGGTCGGGACGGTGACCCTGTCCGAGGGCGAGGGGGGCACGCGGGTGTCGGTCGAGGCGACCGGGCTCCCGCCGGGCTTCCACGGGTTCCACGTGCACGCCATCGGGCTCTGTGAACCCGCCAGCGTCAGCCCGACGGACCCGTCGATGACGGGGGACTTCCTCTCGGCCGGGGGGCACCTGGGGGCCGCGGACGCCGACCACGGCCAGCACGCCGGTGACCTCCCGAGCCTGCACGTCGGCGAGTCGGGGGCCGGGAGCCTCACGGCGGTCACCGACGCGTTGAACCTGGACGACCTCACCGACGACGACGGCAGCGCCGTCATGGTGCACGCCGGTCCGGACAACTTCGCGAACATCCCGGAGCGGTACGCGCCCGCGGGCGCCGACCAGACGACGCGGGGCACCGGCGACGCCGGCGGCCGCATCGCCTGCGGCACGGTGGAGGGCTGACTCCGGCGCCGGCCGAGCACCTGCGCCGCTGCCCCGGGAACGTCGTGCGCAGAGGAGCACTTTTTCGGGTCAGGAGTTGCCCCTCGGCGCACATCATCCAGCCGACGGATCGCCCAGAGGCCGACGCGGGGGGCTGTCCCATGGTGGGCCGCCATGGGACTGGTTCGTCGCTCGGTCCCGGGGGTCGTCGACTCGCAAGGGGTTGGTCGGGCGGCCAGGGGCGGTCGGTCAGCACACGTTCCCGCGGGAACGCTTCCTCCTGTCTCAGCGGGCCACTCGAGGACCGGTGCTGCAGGAGTCGGTCCGGACCCGTGAAGGAGGCCGCGCGCTGGAGCCTCGACCGCCGAGCCGGGCACCGGTAGCCGCCGGCGCGCGCATCGTCGGCACCCCTGGTGTCGGGGGTCCGGGAGCGCCAGAGTGGCGCTCCCGAGAGGAGCCGCGAGATGCCGAGGATGGTCAGCGCCCGCGCGTTGTGGCAGGTGGCGCGGGCCGGCAACCTGCCCGCCCGCCTCCGCGCGACGCGGGAGGGGCAGACCGCCGTCCGGCTGCAGCTGGTGTCGGCCGGGCTGCGGACCGGCGTCCTGGACGCCGTCGCCGAGCGTCCCCGGTCCGTCGAGGACCTCTGCGAGGACCTGGGGATCGCCGACGCCGCGCTGCTGCAGGCCTTCCTCCGGGTGCTCGCGGCGAGCCGGCTGGTCGAGGAGCGCGGCGGCACCTGGCGGCTCGGCAGGCAGGGCCGCGTCGTCCTCGGTGACGACCTGGTCCGCGCGTCCTACGAGGCCTTCGGCGGCTTCCACACCGGCCTCTACCGCGACCTCGGCGAGCAGCTCCGAGGCGGTCCGGCCCGCCGCGACGTGGTCGACGAGGGTGGGGTGATCGCCCGCATCTCCGCCGGGTTCGAGCCGTTCGTGCACGAGGTCCTCACCCGCACGGTCACCGAGCGGCGACCCCGGCGGGTTCTCGACATCGGCTGCGGCGCCGGCCTCCAGTTGGCCGAGGCGCTCGATGCCGCACCGGACGCCGAGGGCGTCGGCGTCGACACCGACGAGGCGGCCGTCGCGATCGCCCGCCAGACCCTGGAGCGGCGCGGCCTCGCGGGCCGGGCCGCGGTCCTCCACGGTGACGTCCGGGAGCTGGCCGCCCGCATCCAGCCCGTCGACCTCGCCCTGCTGGCCAACGTCGTCTACTACGTGCCGCTGGGAGAGCGGGCCGCCTTCCTCCGCGACCTCGGTCGGCTGCTCGCCCCCGGCGGCGCCCTCCTCGTGGTGACCACCGTCGCCACGCCGCACCTGTTCAGCCGGCACTTCGACCTCCTGCTGCGCGCCCAGGAGGGCGCGATGGAGCTGCCGGACGCCGGCGGGCTCGTCGCCCAGCTCACCGAGGCCGGCCTGCTGCCGGGGGAGCCGCAACCCATCGCCCCAGGCACCCCGCTCACCGCCGTCGTCGCCACCCGTAGCTGACACCCGCACGCGCGCACGAAGTCGGCCGCCGGGACTCCCGGACCGCAACGGGGGCTGCAACGCTGCCTCGCCGCCGCCGGTCGTCGAGGGGTGGCGCGGCGGTGGCGGACCAGCGGGGGACGTTCGACTCCGAGGGAGAAGCCATGCGGACGACCGCGCTCCGAGCGCTCCTGGTCCCGATCAGCGCAGGCCTCCTCGTCCTCGGCGGCGCGTCGGCCGCCGGGGCGGAGGACCACCCCGGAGGTGATGACCACTCGACGGTCGGCGTCACGGCGTCCGGTTCGGCCGTCGACATCGACCGGGAGGTGGTGCCGGCCGGCACGGTCCGGTTCGAGGTGGCGACCACCAACCCCCTCACCGCGGAGGGCGGCGGCAGCGAGGTCACGATGTTCCGGCTCCGGCCCGGGGTGACGCTGGAGGAGTTCTTCGCCGACCTGGCGCTCCAGTTCAGCGAGCGGCCGGAGGACGCCGCCGCGAGCACCCGCGGGATCGACGAGGACGCGACGATCCACGGGCTGGCGTTCGTCGCGCCGGACCACCCCGCCGTCGTCACGCAGGAACTGGAGCGGGGCACGTACTACCTGATGGACCTCGCGACCACGCCGACCGCCGCAGAGCCCCCGGCGGTGACCGAGCTGCGGGTCACGGGGTACGGGGACGACGACCGCCGCCCGCTCAGCGACCTCAGCGTCACGGCCCACCACCTGAGCTTCGACGCCCCGCGGCACTGGCCGAGCGAGGGCAGCTTCTCCTTCGTCAACCGGTCGGGGATGCCGCACATGGCGCTGCTCGTGCCGGTGGCCGACGGCACGACCGACGACGCCGTGCAGGCGGCCTTCGACGGCACCGGACCGGACGTCACCCGCGAGGGACCCGGTGGGGGAGCCGACGTCGTCTCGCCGGGTGGCCGGCTGCAGCTGGGCTACGACCTCCCGGCGGGCACCTACGCGCTGATGTGCTTCGTGGCCGACGCGGAGACGGGCATCCCGCACGCCGTCCTGGGCATGCACCGGGTGGTGGTCCTGCACTGACCCGCTGACCGGAGGGGGCGCCGCGTCCGCGCGGTGCCCCCTCGCGGGCGGACGCGGCAACCGCGAGTCACCCACAGGGGTGAACCGCCGCACGGAGCCGTACAGGGCCGACCCCACTCCGTCGATGCGTCCGGGACAGATCCGGACGAAGGCGGTGTCGCATGGGGGCAGGACAACAGCGGCGAGGACGGCTCAGGCCCGCGCCGGTGTGCGGGCTCGTCCTCGGAGCCGTCGTGCTCGCGGTGCACGCCGCCGTGCACGGCAGCCTGGCCGCCGACTGGATCTACCTCGCCGTCATGGCGACGGCCACCGTCGGGGCCTGGTACGGCTCCTGGCGCCAGGACTTCCGCTCTGCGTCCCTGCTCGTCGCCGGTGGCGTCACCCTCACCGCCCTCGGCGACGTCGGCTGGTACCTGCAGTACTGGGCGGGTTCGGTCCCCGACCTGTCGATCTCCGACGCCGCCTACGTCGGCGGCTACGTCGCCCTCGCGCTGGGCCTGTGGCGGATGGCCGACGTCCGCGGCCGCACCCGCGGGCAGCAGGTCGACGGCTGGCTGGACGGCGCCGGTGTCTTCATCGCGATGCTCATGCTCGTCTGGCAGCTCTCCGTCGCCGGCACCGTCACCGACACCAGCCTGCCGGTCCTGACCCGCCTGGTCTGGGCGCTGTACCCGGCGCTGGACGCCGCCTTCATCGGGCTGGTCTTCCGCCTCGTCACCACCCGCAGCCGCGGGGAGTACGCGCCCCTGGCCGTGGCCGCCGGCGCGGCCTGCTGGCTGGGCTCCGACCTCGGCTTCCTGCTGCTCGCCGACCCCGACCCGGTCAGCGTCTGGTTCGACACCGGCTGGCTGGTCGGCGTGCTGCTGCTGGCGGTCGCCGCCGGCTCCGGGAGCCGGCCGGCGGACGGGGACGCCGAGGAGAGCGTGCCCGGGCTGGCCCGGCTCGCGGTCAGCCTCGGCGCGCTGCTCGTGCCCGCCGGCCTGGAGGTGCTGCGCGGGGTCACCGGCGCGGAGGGCGCCCCGATCACCGTCTTCGGCGGCACCCTGGTGCTGGCCGGGCTGGTCTTCACCCGCACCGCCCGCGTGCTGCGCGCCGAGGCCGCCGCCCGCGCCCTCGTCGCCGCCCAGCAACGCCACAGCGCGGCGCTGGCCCGGCACTCCTCGGACGCGGTCGCCGTCGTCGACGCGCGCGGCCGGCTGCTCAGCGACCCCGCCGGCCTGGCCGGCCTGCTCGGCACGGCGCCGCACACCAGCGGGGAGCTGGTGGAGTTCTGCGGCATCGACCGCGCCGAGGCCGAGGCCGTGCTGCAGACCTGCTTGCGGGCCGACGGCACCGTCGTCGACGCCGAGCTGCCCGCCGTCCTCTCCGGCCGGTCCCGCTGGCTGGGCGTCCGCCTCGTGGACCTGCGCCGCGACCCCGACGTCGGGGGCGTCGTCATCCACCTCACCGACATCACCGACCGCAAGCAGGCCGAGGCGGCGCTGGCCCACCAGGCCTCCCACGACGCCCTCACCGGCCTGGCCAACCGCGCGCTGTTCGCCGACCGTGTCGACCAGGCGCTGGCCCGCCGCGCCCGCGGCGGACCGTCGGCGGCGGTCGTCTTCATCGACCTCGACGGCTTCAAGTCGGTCAACGACACCCTCGGCCACTCGGCCGGCGACGCGCTGCTGATCGAGGTGGCCGGCCGGTTGCGGTCCGCGGTGCGGGCCGGCGACACCGTCGCGCGGCTCGGCGGCGACGAGTTCGCCGTCCTCGTCGTGCAGTCCGGCGACGGGACCGGCGAGGTGGAGGCCACGGCCGCCCGCGTCCTCGACGTCCTCGCCCGGCCCCTGTGGCTGGCCGGCCAGCGGGTCGACATCAGCGGCAGCGTCGGCATCGCCGTCGCCCACGACGACGCGTCCGGCGCCTCCCTGGTGCGGGACGCCGACATCGCCATGTACGCGGCGAAGGTCTCCGGCCGCGGCCGCTCGGTGGTGTTCGCCCCCTCGATGCGGGCCGCCGCCGTGGAGCGCCGCCGGCTGGAGCAGGAGCTGGCCGTCGCCCTCGACGACCACCAGCTGCGGCTGGTGTACCAGCCCGTCGTCGACCTCGCCGACGAGCGGGTCGTGGGCTTCGAGGCGCTGCTGCGCTGGGACTCGCCCACGCTCGGCGCCGTCCCGCCCAACGAGTTCGTGCCCGTCGCCGAGGAGCTCGGCCTCATCGAGGACATCGGCGCCTGGGTGCTGCGCGAGGCCTGCCGGACGGCGGCCGCCTGGCGCCGGGAGCACGCCGCGGCCGCCGACACCACGATGGCGGTCAACGTCTCCGCGGTGCAGCTGGCCTCGCCCGACCTGACCGACCACGTGCGGGCCGCCCTCGCCACCAGCGGCCTGCCCGCCGAGGCCCTGGTGCTGGAGGTGACCGAGACGGCGCTGGTCGGCGACCCCGAGCGGGCCGCCGAGTCCCTGGCCGCGCTCCGCGAGCTCGGCGTCCGGCTGGCGCTCGACGACTTCGGCACCGGGTACTCGTCGCTGGGCTACCTGCAGCAGTTCACCGTCGATGTGCTCAAGGTCGACCGGTCCTTCGTCGCCACCATCACCGACGAGGGGGTGCCGGCGATCGTGCGCGGCCTCATCGACCTGGGCCGGGCACTGGACCTGGAGGTCGTCGCCGAGGGCGTCGAGACCGCCGCCCAGCGCGACCAGCTGTCGGCCGGCCGCTGCGACCGCGCGCAGGGCTTCCTGTTCGCCCAGCCGCTCGAGGCCACGGACGCCGAGCTGCTGCTGCTCGGCCGGCACACCGGCACCCCGGCCGAGCTGCACCCCTGACCGCGGTCAGGGAGCCATGCGCTGCCACTCCCGCGGCGTCCGCCCGTAGGCCGCCCGGAACCGCCGGGTGAAGTGGCTGGGGTCGGCGAAGCCGCAGGCCCGGGCAGTGGCCGCGATCGACCGCCGGCGGCCGGCCGCGGTGAGCAGCTCGGCGCGGGCCAGCTCCAGCCGCCGGTCGATGACGAGCTGCTCGAGGCTCACGCCGCGCACCGCCATGACCTTGTAGAGCTGCCGCACCGACACGTTGTGCGCCGCGGCGATGCGCTCGGGCGTCAGCGACGGCTCCGTCACATGCGCGGAGACGTAGGCCAGCACCCGGGTCGCCAGCGTCTCGGCGCGCACCGCCGGCACCCGCCGGTCGGGCGCCGCGGCCGAGACCAGCAGGGCCCGGACCAGCTCGGTCGTCGCCGTGCCGAGGGCGGCCGCGCCCGGGTCCCCGGCCAGGCGGTCGGCGTCGCGGGACAGCGCCACCAGGTGGTCGCGCACCAGGTCGTGCAGCGGGCTGGCCCGCAGCCGGGGAGCCGCGGCGCGGACGACGTCCGGCGGCAGGCCCAGCTGCTCGCCGGACACCTGGAAGGCCCGCGAGCCCCCGCGTCCCGGCCAGGAGAACTCGTACGGCGCCCGCAGGTCGCTGACCATGAGGTCCCCGGTCGGCACCAGCCGCTCCGCGCCGAACTGCCCGAACCGCCCGGTCCCGCTCGACTGCACCGCGAGCGCCACCACCGGCGGGCTCTCCATCCGCACGTGCCGCGGCGTCCGCACCAGCCGGAAGCCGCTCGAGTCGGTGGTGAAGAGCGTGGCCCCGCCGAACTCCCACAGGTGCATGCGGGTGTGCACGGCCGCCGCGGGACCCAGGTGCTCGATCCGGCAGGGCACCGAGGCCTGGCCGAACGCGGCGCGGAAGGCGTCGACCCGGTGCTCGGGCGGCAGGTCGGCGGTGTCCAGGAGGAGCATCGGGGACCCCTTCGGGGGCGCACGGGGACGGCGGGCCGGCGGACGTCGTCGTGCGCCGGTCCGGGGGGAGCGCGCGACCGAGTCTGGCAGGGCGGGGGTCCGGCGCAGAAGCCCCGCGGGCCCGGGCGTCGCGTGCACCCAGGGACCACAGGTGTGCAGCCAAGGGCCAGCACCGGCCGGGCGCCGCTGCCAGGCTCCGCGTCGGATGGCACACCCGGAGCGAGGAGACCCGCCATGACCGACATCCCGAGCCCCCGCGCCTCGTCCGGCCCGGCCCCGGGCGCGCCCGACACGATCGTGCTGGTCCACGGCTTCTGGGTGACCCCGCGGAGCTGGGAGAACTGGAAGGCGCACTACGAGGCCCGCGGCTACCGCGTGCTCGCCCCCGGCTACCCCGGCTTCGAGGTCGAGGTGGAGGCGCTCAACGCCGATCCCACGCCCATCGCCGAGCTGACCCTGCCGCAGGTCGTCGACCACCTGGCGCAGGTGCTCGACGGCCTGGACCGCCCACCGATCCTCATCGGCCACTCCGCCGGCGGCACCCTGGTGCAGATCCTGCTGGACCGCGGGTACGGCGCGGTCGGCGTCGTCCTCAACTCCGCGCCGACCGAGGGCGTCCGGGTGCTGCCCCTGTCGCAGCTGCGGTCGACGTTCGTCGCGTTCAAGAACCCCGCCAACCGGCACCGCGCCGTCGGGTTGAGCCCGGAGCAGTGGCACTACGCGTTCACGAACACCTTCAGCGACGAGGAGTCGCGGGCGCTGTACGAGCGCTACCACGTCCCGGCGTCCGGCCGGATCCTGTGGAACTCGGTGCTGGCCAACTTCATGCCCGGCCCGCAGGACGCCGCGGTGGACTACGGCAACGACGCCCGCCCGCCGCTGCTGTTCGTCTCCGGCGGCGAGGACCACATCATGCCGCCGAGCGTGCAGCGGTCGAACCTCAAGCACTACCGCTCGCCGCACACCGTCACCGAGATCGAGGAGTACCCCGGCTACGCGCACCTGCTGCCCGCCCAGGAGGGCTGGGAGCGGATCGCCGACCACGTGCTGGACTGGGCCGTCGCCCACGCACGCGGCAGCCGGCCCGAGGTCGCCGGCGCGCAGTGACCGCCGGGCCGCCGGCGACGGTCCGGCTGACGCACGTCGGCGGCCCGACGGTGCTCATCGAGGTGGGTGGCTGGCGGCTGCTGACCGATCCGACGTTCGACCCGCCCGGCCGCCGCTACGCCTTCGGCTGGGGCACGTCCAGCCGCAAGGTGGGCCGCCCGGCGCTCGCCGTCGCCGACCTGCCCGCGGTGGACGCCGTGCTGCTCACCCACGACCACCACGGCGACAACCTCGACGACGCCGGCCGCGCGCTGCTGCCCGCGGCCGGCGCCGTCGTCACCACCCGCACCGGCGCCCGGCGGCTGGGGGACGGCGCCCGCGGGCTGCGGCCGTGGGAGACGACGGAGCTCACCGCCGCCGGCCGCCCGCCCATCGAGGTCACCGCGACCCCCGCGCGGCACGGGCCGCCGCTGAGCCGGCCGGTCGCCGGGGAGGTCGTCGGCTTCGCGCTGCGCTGGGCCGGCCAGTCCGACGGGGTGCTGTGGATCTCCGGGGACACCGTCCTGTTCGGCGGCGTCCGCCGTGTGGCGGAGCGGTTCCCGATCGGCATCGCGCTGCTGCACCTGGGTGCGGTGCGGTTCCCGGTCACCGGTCCGGTGCGCTACTCGATGACGGCCCGGGACGCCGCCCGGCTGTGCCGGGAGCTCCGCCCGCGCACCGCCGTCCCGGTGCACTACGAGGGGTGGAGCCACTTCTCGCAGGGCCGGGCCGCGGCCGAGCAGCAACTGGCCGCCGAACCGCCCGAGGTCCGGGACCGCTTCCGGTGGCTGGCGCCCGGGGAGCCGGTCGACCTGCCGGCCTGAGCCTCAGGCGCCGCGCTGCACCTCCGCCTGCACCACCCCGCGCAGCGCCGTGAGCAGGCCCGGGTCGGCGGTGTCGCCGCGCTCCAGGGCCTCCCGTGCCGCGGCGGGCAGCAGCCCGGGGTCGACGGTGTCGAGCCAGGTGACGTCGCCGTCGACCCGCCGGCCCACCTCCAGCCCGCCCTCCGCACGGCGGAGCACGTACTCCTCGCTGTCCAGCCGGATCGTCATGTCCTCGCCCATGACCGCCCCCTACCCAGCGCGGCACCCCGTCCACCCCCTCCCACGGCGGGAGGATGCGCCCGTGGAGGAGTGCTGCGAGGTCGTCGTCACCGCCGCCGAGGCCGACTGGCTCGCCGGCTACACCCGCACCCTGGTCGAGGAGCGGCTGGCCGCCTGCGGGCACCAGGTCGCCGCGATCCGCTCGGTGTACCGGTGGGAGGGGGCCGTGCACGACGAGCCCGAGGCCCGGGTCGCGCTGCACACCCGCCGGTCGCTGGTGCCGGCGATCGTCGCGCGGACCGCCCAGCTGCACCCGTACGACGTCCCCTGTGTCATCGCCCTCCCGCTGGTGGGCGGCAACCCCGACTACCTGCGGTGGGTGGTCGGGGAGACGAGGGAGCCGGAGCTCTGACGCCGGGGGGTCCGGTGCCCGGCCGTCGGCCCGCCAGGCACGATGGCGGGCACGACCGGGCACCCGCGGGGGGCGGCCCGACGACGACGGGAGAGCGCATGGCCGGAGGTCCCGGGCAGGGGGACCTGCCTCTGGACGTCCGGCGTGCCGGCACGGACGGCTCGGCGGTGGCGGTGGAGGCGGTCCTCGACGCGCTGCCCTCGCCGACCCTCCTCATCGACGCCCAGGGCACGGTGCTGCTGGCCAACACGGCCTGGGAGGCGGCCGTGCACGTGCTCGACGACGACCGGATCCGGGTCGGCATCGACGGCGACTACTTCGCGATGGCCCGGCGGCTCAGCGGCGGCACCGGCACGCTGTCCCTCGTCGACCGGCTGCGCGCGCTCTCCCGCGGTGACTGCGCCTCGGTGCAGGCCGACTACGCCCTCGAGCACCGCGGCGGCACCCGCTGGTTCCACCTGCAGGCCTCGCGGGTGGACCAGGCCGGCCAGGTGGTGGTCACCCACACCGACGTCACCTCCCGCGTGCGCGCCGAGCGGGCCTCGGACTGGCGGGCCCGCCACGACACCCTCACCGAGCTGCCCAACCGCGCGCACCTGCACGAGCTGATCGACGCCGAGCTGCAGCGGCCCGAGCGCGGCCCGGTGTCGGTGCTGTTCCTGGACGTCGACGGGTTCAAGGACGTCAACGACTCGCTCGGCCACGACGCCGGCGACGACCTGCTCCGCCAGATCGCCGGGCGGCTCACCGGCTGCACGCGCGGCGGCGACACCGTCGGCCGGCTGGGCGGTGACGAGTTCGTCGTCCTGTGCCGGGACTGCGACACCGAGGGCGCCGAGGTCCTGGCCGACCGCTGCCGGGCCAGCATCGACCGGCCCTTCGACCTGGGCGGCCGGATGGTGCGGCTGGGCGCCAGCATCGGCATCGCCACCGCGCGGGACACCCGGGCGCCGCTGGTGCGCTCCACCGACCTGGTGCGCGACGCCGACCTGGCGATGTACGCGGCCAAGGCGGCCGGTCGGAACCGGGTGCGGCTGTTCACCGCCGACCTGCGGGCCGCCGCGCAGCGCAAGGCGACCTTCGCCGCCGAGCTGCGCGAGGCCGTCCTCGACGACCAGCTGGTGCTGCACTACCAGCCGGTCCTGCAGCTGCCCAGCCGGCGGTGCACCGGGGTGGAGGCACTGGTCCGCTGGCAGCACCCGCAGCGCGGGCTGCTGCCCCCCGCCGAGTTCCTGCCCACGGCGGCGCAGCACGACCTCATGACGCCGATCGCCCGCTGGGTGCTCGGCGAGGCCACCCGGCAGACGGCCGCGTGGGCCCGGGCGGGGCTGCACCTGGTCACCTCGGTCAACATCGGCGCGAGCCACTTCTCCACCGGCACGCTGGTCCGCGACGTCCACGACGCGCTGTCCGCGGCCGGCCTGCCGCCCGAGCAGCTGGTCGTCGAGCTGACCGAGACCTCCGTCGCCGACGACGTCGAGCGGGCCGCCACCCAGTTCGCCGAGCTGCGCCGCTCCGGGGTCGAGGTGTCGATCGACGACGTCGGCAGCGGCTTCTCCTCGTTCGGGCAGCTGGTCTCCCTGCCGACCGGGCTGCTCAAGATCGACCGCAGCCTGGTCGCCCATCCGCCGGGGCGGCGCAGCCAGGCCGCCGCTGCCATCGCCGCCGTCGTCGCGCTCGGCCGGGCCTGCGGCGTCCGGAGCCTGGCCGAGGGCGTGGAGACCGCCGACCAGCTGGCGCTGGCCGCGGAGCTGGGCTGCACCTTCGCCCAGGGCTTCCACATCGCCCGGCCGATGCCGGCCGACGACGTCGCCGCCTGGCTGGCCGCCCGGGCCGAGCACGGGGCCGCCGTGGCGGCGACCGGCCGGTGAGCCGGCCCGGGTCGCCGCGGGCCGCCGCGGCGGGGTCGAGGGGGTCCTCCTCCACCGGGGCCACCTGCGCCCGGCCGGAGCGCACTACCCTGGGTCGACGTGGCCGCTGACTTCTCCGTCGTCCTGGACGAACTCGACACGACCCTGAAGTCGATCGAGGCTGTCCTCGACGTCGACCGGCTGCGCCGCGAGGTCGCCGACCTCGAGCAGCAGGCCGCCGCGCCGGACCTGTGGAACGACGTGGAGGCCGCGCAGGCGCTCACCTCCCGGCTGTCCTACCTGCAGGGGGACCTGCGGCGGGTCGAGGAGCTGCGCAGCCGGCTCGACGACGTCGGCCTCCTGCACGAGATGGCGGCCGAGGAGGGCGACGAGGCCACCACCGCCGAGACCGAGCGGGAGCTCGAGGCGCTGCGCAAGGCCATCGACGAGCTCGAGGTCCGCACCCTGCTGTCGGGGGAGTACGACTCGCGCGAGGCGCTGGTCACCATCCGCTCGGAGGCCGGGGGCGTCGACGCCGCGGACTTCGCCGAGATGCTCATGCGCATGTACCTGCGCTACGCCGAGCGGCACAAGTACCCCGTCGAGCTCTACGACGTCAGCTACGCGGAGGAGGCCGGCATCAAGTCGGCCACCTTCGCGGTCAAGGTCCCCTACGCCTACGGCACCCTCTCCGTCGAGCAGGGCACCCACCGGCTGGTCCGGATCTCGCCGTTCGACAACCAGGGTCGCCGGCAGACGTCGTTCGCCGGGGTCGAGGTGCTGCCGGTCGTCGAGCAGACCGACCACGTCGAGATCCCCGAGAACGAGATGCGGATCGACGTCTTCCGCTCGTCGGGTCCGGGCGGGCAGAGCGTGAACACCACCGACTCCGCCGTCCGGATCACCCACCTGCCCACCGGCATCGTGGTGTCCTGCCAGAACGAGAAGAGCCAGATCCAGAACCGCGCGGCGGCGCTGCGCGTCCTCCAGGCGCGGCTGCTGGCGGTGCGCCAGGCCGAGCAGCGGGCGGAGATGGACGCGCTGAAGGGCGACGGCGGCAGCAGCTGGGGGAACCAGATGCGCTCCTACGTGCTGCACCCCTACCAGATGGTCAAGGACCTGCGGACCGAGCAGGAGACCGGCAACACCGCCGCGGTCCTCGACGGCGACATCGACTCCTTCATCGAGGCCGGGATCCGGTGGCGCCGCCAGCAGGAGACGGTCGCCGCCAACTAGAGGAGGACCCCGTCCCCCCACCCCGCGCAGGCTCAGGGCGGGCCCCCTGGACGGCGCCACCGCAGGACCGATCGTCTCGGGGGCACCCGGCGTCCCGTTCGTCACACCCGACACCCGGCGCGCCGGGGAATAGGCCACGCTGGGTGACCAGGGTTCCCGGGGCCTCCCGGAACCCGTCACGCTGCGCGAGAACCGGACCGGGGCGTCTCGTGGCGAGCGGCCAGGATGGGCCCCGGGGAAGGTACCGTGGCCCCTCGTGATCGAATTGCAACACGTCACGAAGCTGTACCCGGCCAGTGCCCGGCCGGCGCTCGATGACGTGTCCACGGAGATCGACAAGGGGGAGTTCGTCTTCCTCATCGGCTCCTCGGGGTCGGGCAAGTCGACCTTCCTCCGGCTGCTGCTGAAGGAGGACGACCCGACCACGGGCACGGTCACGGTCAACGGCAAGACCCTCAACGGCATGAGCAAGTGGCAGGTGCCCAAGCTGCGCCGCACGATGGGCTGCGTCTTCCAGGACTTCCGCCTCCTGCGCAACCGCACGGTGGCGCAGAACGTCGCCTTCGCGCTCGAGGTCATCAACAAGCCGCAGCGCACCATCAAGCGCGTCGTCCCCGAGGTGCTGGAGATGGTCGGGCTCGAGGGCAAGGCCAACCGCCTGCCCAGCGAGCTCTCGGGTGGCGAGCAGCAGCGCGTCGCCATCGCGCGCGCCTTCGTCAACCGGCCGCTGGTGCTGCTCGCCGACGAGCCCACCGGGAACCTCGACCCCGAGACCAGCGAGGGGATCATGCTGCTGCTGGAGCGGATCAACCGCACCGGCACCACGGTGATCATGGCGACGCACGACTACCACATCGTCGACTCCATGCGCCGTCGCGTCATCGAGCTCAACGGGGGAGTCATCGCCCGCGACCAGTCGCGCGGCGTCTACGGCGTGGGCCGGTAGCTCGGCTCCGCCTCGGCGGGCCACTGAGCCCGCCGGCTGCCCTCCCCACCTGCCTGACCTCACGACAGGGAAACCATGCGCGTCAACTTCGTGCTCTCCGAGGTGGCCACCGGGCTGCGTCGCAACCTCACCATGACGGTCGCGATGATCCTGACCACGGCCATCTCGCTCGGCCTCATGGGCACCGGCCTGTTGATCGCCGGGATGATCTCCGACATGAAGGAGATCTACTACGACAAGGTGCAGGTCTCCATCTTCCTGGCCGACGACGTGACCGACGAGCAGCGGTCGTCGATCGAGCAGCAGCTGGCCTCCTCCGACGAGGTCGCCACCTACATCTACGAGACCAAGCAAGAGGCCTACGAGCGCTTCCAGGTCCAGTTCAGCCAGCAGCCCGAGCTGGTGCAGAACACCCCGCCGGACGCGCTTCCGGAGAGCTTCCGCGTGGAGCTGGTGAACCCCGAGCGCTACGAGGTCATCGCCGCGGAGTTCCCGAACGGGCAGAACGGCGTCGACCAGGTGCGCGACGAGGGCGACTTCCTCGACCGGCTGTTCAGCCTGCTCAACGGCGCCCGGAACGCGACCATCGCGGTCGCCGTCGTCCAGGCGCTGGCGGCCCTGCTGCTGATCTCCAACACGATCCAGCTGGCCGCGTTCAACCGGCGCAACGAGACCAACATCATGCGGCTGGTCGGCGCCTCCCGCTGGTACACCCAGCTGCCGTTCATCCTCGAGGCCGCGCTCGCCGGCCTCATCGGCGCGCTGCTCGCCGTCGGCGGCCTGGTGCTGACCAAGATCCTCTTCGTCGACAAGACCCTGGCCGGGCCGATCAAGGCCGGGATCATCCCGCCGGTCGACTGGGGTGCGATCGCCACGATCAGCCCGATCATCGCCGCCGCCGGTGTGGGCCTGGCCGCGATCGCCGCCTACGTGACCCTGCGGCTGTACGTCCGGATGTAGCCGCATCACGCGCTCGACCACGGCGCCGGGACCCGTCCAGGGGCCCGGCGCCGTCGTCGTTTCCGGGGCCGTCGCAGGGGCACAGGCGAGGGCATGACTGCGCTCCCCGCATCCGAGGCGGCCGACCTCGACGCCGGACGGGCCGACGTCCGGGCCCTGCTGCGCCGGGTGGGAGGTGTCGGGGCGTTCGGCACCGCGGGGGAGGAACCGGCCGAGGCGCTGCTCGGCGCGGTGCGTCTCGTGCGCGAGCTGGCGGGCGTCTCGCTGGCCGCCGCGTTCTCGGTGTGGTCGCAGCGGATGGTGCTGGAGTACCTCGCCTGCTGCCCGCCGCCCCCGCCCCTCGACGGGCTCGCCGACGCGCTGCGCAGCGGCGACGTGGCCGGCTCGACCGCGCTCGCACCGGCCATCGCCGACCTCGCCGGCTCCGCGGCGGTGCCCGTGGTCGCGCAGCGGGACGGCGACGGCTGGCGGCTGACCGGGTCGATCAGCTGGGCGTCCAACCTGTTCGACGACGCGGTCGTGGTCACCCCCGCCCGGACGCCGGAGCAGGGTCGGGTGGTCGTGGTCTTCCGGCGGACCGACCCCGGCGTGACCCCGACGCCGCTGTACGAGCTCGCCGGTCTCAACGGCACCGGCACGGGCGGGCTGGAGCTCGCCGGCCTCGCGGTCCTCGCCGAGCAGGTGCTCAGCGAGGACCTCGCCGCGTTCATGGGGACGTGCCGGCCGACGATGCTGCTCCTGCAGACCGCGCTCGCCCTCGGGCTGGCCGACGCGTCGCTCGACGCCACCGGAGGCCGGCCGACCGGCGTCCTGCGGCCCGCCCACGAGCAGCTCGCCGTCCGCCGGGACAACCTCGCGGTGCGGCTGGAGGACCTGGCGGCCTCGCGGGTGGGTGTCGCTCCGGGCGACCTCGCCCGGCTGCGGCTGGAGGCGATGCACGCCGCCGCGGACGCCGTCCGGCTGGAGACCGCGGTGTGCGGTGGCGCCGGCTTCCTGGCCGCCAGCGACACCGCCCGCCGGGTGCGGGAGGCCGCCTTCCTCCCCGTCCAGGCGCCCACCGAGGCGCAGTTGCTGCGCGAGGCCACGGCCGGCTGACGACGCGGACGGCGGGGCGCGTCCGGCCGGTAACCTGGCGGGATGCCGCGAGAACAGGGGCGCAAGCTCATCGCCCAGAACAAGAAGGCGCGGCACGACTACTCGATCCTCGACACCTACGAGGTGGGCCTGGTGCTCACCGGCACCGAGGTCAAGAGCCTGCGTGCCGGCCGTGCCTCGCTCGTCGACGGGTTCGCCACCGTGGACGACGGCGAGGTGTGGCTGCAGCACGTGCACATCCCCGAGTACACGCAGGGCACCTGGACCAACCACGCCCCGCGCCGCAAGCGCAAGGTGCTCATGCACCGCGCCGAGATCGACAAGCTCATCGGCAAGACCAAGGAGGGCGGCCTGACCCTCGTGCCGCTCGACCTGTACTTCAAGGACGGCAAGGTCAAGGCCACCCTCGCCCTCGCCAAGGGCAAGCGGGAGTACGACAAGCGCCAGGACATGGCCGAGCGCGACTCGCGCCGGGAGATGCAGCGGGTCTTCGGCCGGTACGTGAAGGGCCGCCGCTGACCTGACGCCGCCCCGCGCCTACGGTGGGGCGCGTGCGCGGGGTGGCCTACGAGCAGTTCGGGGACGTCGACGTCCTGACCGTCCGGGACGACCTGCCCGACCCGCCGGTCGGCCCCGACACCGTGCTGGTGCGGGTGCACGCGGCCGGGGTCAACCCGGTCGACCTGTCGATCCGGCAGGGTTCCCTCGCCGGCGCCTTCCCGCACCACTTCCCGATCGTCCCGGGCTGGGAGGTCGCCGGCGTCGTCGAGGCGGCCGGTCCGGCGGTCGTCGACTTCCGTCCCGGCGACGAGGTGTTCGGCTACGTCCGGCGGGACGACGTCCAGTGGGGTGCCATGGCCGAGTTCGTGCCGGCGCCGCAGCGGTGCCTGGCCGCCAAGCCGCGGTCGCTGTCCTTCGCGGAGGCCGGCGCCCTGCCGCTCGCGGGGCTGACCGCCTACCAGGCGCTGACCGAGGTGCTCGACGTCGGGGAGGGCGACCGGGTGCTGGTGCACCGCGCCGCGGGCGGCGTCGGCTTCAACGCCGTCCAGATCGCCGTCGCACTCGGCGCGCACGTCGTGGGCACGGCGAGTCCGCGCAACCACGGGTTCCTGCGCGACACGGGTGTCGCCGAGGTGCTCGACCACTCGGCCGGGCCGATCAGCGCGCAGCTGTCCGAGCCGGTGGACGCCGTCCTGGACCTCGTGGGCGGCGACACCCTGGCCGACGCCCCGCGGCAGGTCCGCGACCCGGCCCGCATCGCCAGCGTCGTCGACCCCGCGGTGAACGGGATGGGCGGGCGCTACGTCTTCGTCCGGCCCGACGCCCACGACCTGGAGGAGCTGGGCCGGATGGCCGACGCCGGCCAGCTGCGGGTGCCGATCGCCAGGGCGTTCCCGCTGGAGCAGGCCGCCGACGCGCAGGCCCTCGTCGCCGAGGGGCACGTGCGGGGCAAGGTCGTCGTCACGGTCCGGTGACGCCCTCCCCACCGGTCGACGACGCCGACGTCCCGCGGTACTGGCGCGAGCTCGGCCTGCCCGGGCTGGTCGACGTGCACGTGCACTTCCTGCCCCCGCGGGTGCAGGCCAAGGTGTGGGCCTTCTTCGAGGCCGCCGAGAGCCACTACGGATCGGCCTGGCCGATCCACTACGCCCTGCCCGACGACGAGGCGCGGCTGGCGATCCTCGAGCGGCTCGGCGTCCGGGCGTTCCCGACGCTGCCCTACCCGCACAAGCCCGGCATGGCGGCCTGGCTCAACGACTGGTCGCACGCGTTCGCCACCGCCCACCCGCAGGTGCTGCGGTCGGCGACGTTCTTCCCCGAGCCCGAGGCCCCGCACTACGTCGCCGAGGCGCTGGACCGCGGCGCGCGGGTGTTCAAGGTGCACGTGCAGGTCGGCGCGTTCGACCCGCGGCACCCGCTGCTCGACCCGGTCTGGGCGCGGCTGGCCGAGACCGGCACCCCGGTCGTCATCCACTGCGGGTCGGGCCCGCTGGCCGGCGAGCACACCGGGCCCGAGCCGATGGCCGGGCTGCTGGAGCGCCACCCGCGGCTGCAGTTGGTGGTCGCCCACCTCGGCATGCCCGAGTACCGGGAGTTCCTCGACCTCGCCGAGCGGTACGAGCGGGTGCACCTGGACACCACGATGTTCGCCACCGACTTCACCGAGCGGCTGATGCCCTTCGACCACTCTCAGCGCAACCGCCTCCGGGAGCTGGAACACAAGGTCCTGCTCGGCAGCGACTTCCCCACGATCCCGTACCCCTACGCCGACCAGCTGGCCGCGCTGCACCGGCTGGACCTGGGGGAGGAGTGGCTGCGCGCCGTCCTGTGGCACAACGGGGCGCGGCTGTTCACGATCGAGCCGTGACCCCCGCCGTGCGCCTGACCGCCGCCGTCCTCGGGACGCCGGACCCAGGCGGGCTGGCCCGCTTCTACGGCCGCCTGCTCGGCTGGCCCCTGCGCGACGACGGGGAGGAGTGGGCCACCCTGCGCCCGGCCGACGGCGGCCCCGGGCTGTCCTTCCAGCTCGAGGCCGACCACGTCCCCCCGGTGTGGCCGCCCGAGCCGGGCACCCAGCAGATGCAGCAGCACCTCGACTTCGAGGTCGAGGACCTGGCCGCGGCGGGCGCGCACGCGGAGGCCGCCGGCGCCCGGTACCTGTCCGGGTACACCGAGCCGTACGAGGACGTCCGGACCTACGCCGATCCGGCCGGCCACCCGTTCTGCCTCTTCGTCAGCCTCGACGGCGGGGCGCCGTCGTCCGGGCCGGAGGGGTGATGCCCGCCTTCTCGCTCAGCGCCACGACCCTCGACACCCCCGACCCGCAGGGGCTGGCCCGCTTCTCCCAGCGGCTGCTCGGCGGGCCGATCGTCGACCCCGACCCGGAGTGGGCCACCCTCCGGCCGGAGGGTGGCGGTCCCGGGCTGTCCTTCCAGCGCGAGGAGCGGCAGGTGCGCCCGGTGTGGCCGGCCGGCCCCGGCGATCCGCAGATGCAAGTGCACCTCGACATCGCCGTCGACGACCTCGAGGCGGCCGTGGCGGCGGCGGTCGCGGCGGGGGCCACGGTGGCGGAGTTCCAGCCGCAGGACGACGTCCGGGTGTGCCTGGACCCGGCCGGCCACCCGTTCTGCTTGTTCCTGCCCTGAGCCCTCAGGCGGACGGCGGCCGGTAGTCCGCGTGCACCTGCCCGGCGGCGTCCATCTCCTCGGGGGTCACGAGGACGACGGTGCGCACCGCCACCATGCCGCTGCCGTTCACCGCCAGGGTCACCGCTGCCGCGGTCCGCTGGTCGGGCAGGTCGGCGATCACGTAGACGTCGTCGGTGCCGAAGGCGAAGTCGAAGGACTCCAGGCGGCCGCCCAGGTCGACGCACATCTTCTCGATCGCGGCACGACGGGCCGTGCCCCCCGCCGCCATGATCGCCTGGGTGCCCTGCGGTGCGTAGTTGCCGATGAACAGGTAGCGGGGCATCGCGGCCTCCGTGTCCGGCCCCCGTGCGCGGGCCATGGTCGGGGTGGCCGCCGCGTCGTCGCAACGCCTGCGTGCGCGGATGAGGGGGCTCCGGCGTGGCGGCGACGGACGGTCCGGGGCCGCGCGTGGGTCGCCACGGCGAGGGTGCCGTCCCTACGCTGCGCCCGTGCCACCGCTGCCCGACGGGTCCACCGCCCGGCCCGCCACCGGAGTGACCCTGCCCTCCGGAGCCCGGGTCCGCGGCCGACGGCTGGCCGCGCCGGCCGCCCCGGTCGACCTCGCGGTGGTGCTGGGCTCCGGGCCGCTGCCGCCCTGGCCCGCCCGCCGGGTGCGGTGGCCGGACTTCTGGGTGCCGCGCGACCGCGCCGATGCCCTGGCGGCGCTGGGGGAGGCCCTCGACCGCGCCCGGGGCGGGGAGCAGGTGGAGGTGACCTGCCGCGGTGGCGTGGGGCGGACCGGCACCGCCCTGGCCGCGCTCGCGGTCCTGGACGGGCTCCCCGTCGCCGACGCCGTCGCCTGGGTCCGGGCCGCCTACCACCCCCGCGCGGTGGAGACGCCGTGGCAGCGGCGCTGGCTGCGCTCCCTGGGCTGAGGGGCAGAGATGGCCATTTCTGCCCCTCAGTAGGGTGCGCCGCATGGTCAGCGCCGATCTGCGAGACGTCGCCCGCGCGCACCGCGCCGTCGAGCCGCTGCACAGCCACGCCTACTTCGCCCCAGAGCAGGACGAGCACCTGTCGGCGGCGGGCCTGCGGCCGGGCCGGATGTGCTACTTCGCCGGCCGGGCGGCGCCGATGGGGGCGGTCGGGCCGGGCCTGGTGACGGCGACGTTCGCCAACTTCGCCCCCGCGATCGTGGCCCGGCACATCCCGCGCGCCTGGAGCCTCGCCGCCCCGGAGCAGGTCGTCGCCGCCCGGCTGGAGGCCGCCCGCGCCTCACTCACCCGGCTGCTCGGCGGACCGGAGGCCGTGGGCGCACCCGAGGTGGCCGAGCTGGCCGGGCTGCTGCGGGAGGCCTGCACCGTCCTGACCCCCGAGGGGCGGCCGATCTACGCCGGGCACGCCGACTTGCCCTGGCCCGACGACCCGGTGTTGTCGGTCTGGCACGGCGCCACCCTGCTGCGCGAGCACCGCGGGGACGGGCACGTGGCGACGCTGGTGCGCCACGGCCTGTCCGGGCTGGAGGCGCTGGTCACGCACACCGCGACCGGCCGCGGCTTCACCGAGGCCTCGGCCCGGGCCACCCGCGGCTGGGGCGGCGACGAGTGGGCCGCGGCCGGCAGCCGGCTCGCCGAGCGCGGGCTGCTGGACGAGGGTGGCCTCACCGACGCCGGGCGGGCGCTGCGGACGGCGGTCGAGGACGAGACCGACGAGCTCTCGGCGGCGCCGTGGCAGCACCTGGGGCCCGAGCGCACGGCCCGGGTGGTCGAGCTGGGCCGGGCTCTGTCCGGGCGGCTGGCCGGCAACGGCGCCTACCCGGCCGGACTGTTCGCCAGCGCCCGGTGACCACCGGACCCCGGCTGCCCGAGGCCGCCGACGACGGGCCGACCGCGGACCTGCTGCGGGTCCGCCGCGGCGGCCGGCTGTCGGCGCTGGACCGACTGCTGCTGCACAGCCCTCCGGTCGCCGAGGGGTGGAACGCGATGCTCGGCGCCCTGCGCGGCGGCACCACCCTCCCCGGCGACCTGCGCGAGCTCGTCGTCCTGCGGGTCGCCGTCCTCAACGACGCCGCCTTCGAGTGGGCGGCCCACGCACCGATCGGCCGCCGGGAGGGCCTGGCCGAGCTGCAGCTGCAGGTCCTGCGTCGCCCGGACGCGCTCGCCGAGGCGGTGTGGACCCCGGTGCAGGCCGCCGTCCTCGCGTTCACCGACGCCGCCACCCGGGACGTTGACGTCCCCGACGAGGTCTTCGCCGGCGTCCGGGCGCACTTCGACGACCGGCAGGTGGTCGAGCTGACCGCGCTGGTGGCCGGGTACGCGATGGTGTCGCGCTTCCTCGTCGCCCTCCGGGTGCAACCGCCGGAGGAGGAGGTCGCCGGATAGCGGCACCAGTCCCTATGGTCTGGACCACAGTCCGAGGGAGGCGTCATGACGGCCACCGACCGGGGGACCGGGTCCGGGCAGCGGACCGACGTGGATGCCGCGTTCCGCGGCTCGGCCACCTACCGGAGCCTGGGGGAGCAGACCCTCAGCCCGGCCGAGGAGCGCTTCGAGAAGGGACGACGCACCGTCGGGCTGTTCCTCGCCCCGGTCGTCACCGTCGCCTTCGCGCTGCTGCCCTTCGACCTGCCGCGCGACCAGCACCTGCTGGCCGCCGTGCTGCTCGGCGTCATCGTCCTGTGGATCACCGAGCCGGTGCCGATCCCGGTCGGCGGCCTCATCGGGGTCGGGGCGATCGTCGTCCTCGGCGTGGTGCCGGCCGACGACGCGCTGGCCCCGTTCGGGTCGACGACGGTGTTCACCTTCATCGGCGCGTTCATCCTGGCCGCGGCCATGCTCAAGCACGGGGTCGCGCGGCGGTTCGCGATGTTCATCCTGTCGCTGCGGTGGGTCGGCGGGTCGACCGCCCGGGTGGTCATCGCCTTCGGCCTGATCACCGCCCTCCTGTCGGCGTTCGTCTCCAACACCGCCACCGTCGCGATGCTGCTGCCCACCGCCATCGGCATCCTCTCGGTGATCGCCAAGCTCCTGCAGGACAAGGAGATGGTGGCGCCGGACTTCGACCCGCTGCGGCTGCGGGTCGGCGTCGCCCTGATGCTCATGCTGGCCTACGGCGCGAGCGTCGGCGGGCTGATCACCCCGGTCGGCACCCCGCCCAACCTCATCGGCCGCGGCCTCATCGAGGAGGCGACGGGGGAGCGCATCGGCTTCCTCGACTGGATGCTCATGGCGCTGCCGATCTGCGCGCTGATGTTCGTCGCGCTGGCCGCCGTGCTGCTGCTGCTCAACCGGCCCGAGATCAAGCGGATCGAGGGCGTGCACGAGTACGTCCAGGCCGAGCGCGCGGAGCTCGGCCCGTTCTCTCGGGCGGAGCGGAACACGCTCATCGCGTTCGGCACCACCGTCGCGCTGTGGATCTTCCCGGGCGTCATCGCGCTCACCGCCGGCACGGAGTCCGACCTGTACACGACGATCAGCGACCGCCTGGACGAGGGCATCGTCGCCGTCCTCGGTGCCTCGCTGCTGTTCCTGCTGCCCACGGACTGGCGGGCGCGGGAGTTCACGCTGAACTGGTCGGACGCCGCCAAGATCGACTGGGGCACGATCCTGCTGTTCGGCACCGGGATCATCTTCGGCTCGCTGCTGGCCGACACCGGCCTGGCCGAGACGATCGGGAACAGCTCGGCGGAGACCCTGGGGCTGACCAGCACGATCGCGATCACCGTCTTCGCGGTGCTCCTGGCCATCGTCATCTCGGAGACGACGAGCAACACCGCCTCGGCGGCCGTCGTCGTGCCGATCATCATCCCGGTGGCGGTGGCCGCGGGCATCAACCCGTTCGTGCCCGCGCTCGCGGCGACGTTCGCGGCGTCCTTCGGCTTCATGCTGCCGGTGTCCACGCCGCAGAACGCGATCGTCTACGGCTCCGGCGTCGTGCCGATCACCAAGATGATCCGGTCGGGGATCTCCTTCGACGTCCTCGGCGGGTTGCTCATCGTCGTCCTGCTGCCGGTGATGATCGACCTCGTGCTGGGGTCCGTCGGCTGACCGCCCCGGGGCACCGTCCGGTCAGCGCCGGACGTCGTAGGTCAGGTGGGTCGCCGACGCCGAGACCCGCACGTCCCGCTGGACCAGCCGGTGCCGGCCCGCACCGGCGAACAGCGGGGTGCCGCGGCCCAGCACCTCGGGGGAGAGGTGGATCCGCAGCCGGTCGAGCAGCCCGGCCGCGAGACAGCCGCCGACCAGCATCCCGCCGCCCATGACGTACACGTCGCGGTCCCCGGCCGCCTCCCGGGCGGCGCGGAGCGCGGCGGCCGGACCGTCCAGCACGAACGTGAAGTCGTGTGACCCGGCCAGCCGCACCCGGTCCGGCCGGCTGCTGGTGACGACGAAGAACGGCGGCCGCCCGTCCTGGTCCGCGCCGTACCCCAACTCCTCGCTCCACCCGCCCGGGGCGTCCACGGTGTCGAAGGTCCGCCGCCCCATCACCACCGCCCCGGTGGCCGCGGTGAGGCTCCGCAGCTCCTCGCGGTCGACGGGATCCGCGCTGTCCAGCGCCCAGGCGTGCAGGCCCTCGGCGTCGCGGCCGAGCCCGTGCTCGACGTCGGCGCCCGGACCGGTGACGAACCCGTCGACGGACATGGTGATGTCCCCGATGACCGTGCTCATGGCAGGGGTGACCGCGCCGGGGCGCGGGACTCATCGACGTCGGCCGGTCAGGACGCCAGGGGCCCGCCGTTCCCCTCGGGCAGCGCGCCGGCGCGGGCGACGACGTGGTCGATGAGCCCGTACTCGAGGGCCTGCTCGGGCGTGAACCAGCGGTCGCGGTCGGAGTCGGCCTCGATCTGCTCCACGCTGCGGCCGCTGTGCTGCGCCTGCAGCTCGTTGAGCTCGCGCTTGAGCCGGGAGAACAGGTCGGCCTGGATGGCGATGTCGGACTGCGTGCCGCCGACCCCCGCCGAGGGCTGGTGCATCATGATCCGGGTGTGCGGCAGGGCGTGCCGCTTGCCCGCGGTCCCGGCCGTGAGCAGGAACTGGCCCATCGAGGCGGCCATCCCCATGCCGTAGGTCGCGACGTCGCAGTCGACGAACCGCATCGTGTCGTAGATGGCCATCCCGGCGCTGACCGAGCCGCCCGGGGAGTTGACGTAGAAGTGGATGTCGCGGGTCGGGTCGGCGGCCGACAGCAGCAGCAGTTGCGCGGCGATCTGGTTGGCGACCGCGTCGTCCACCTCGTGGCCGAGGAAGACGATCCGCTCGTCGAGCAACCGGTCGTAGACCGCGTCCTGCAGGCTGGCCGCGGGGCCGCCGTCCCGCAGCAGGCGGGTGTTCTTCCCGGTGGGCGCGGCAGTGTGCATGGCTCTCGATCCTCCGCAGGAGTGGGGTCAACCGACCCGCGGAGTCTCTCGGGAATGGGCAGATAATGGCTTCCCGAGATGACCGTTCTCGCGCTCGGCGTATTTGTTGTGCTGAGTGCGAAATGGTCTTGACGCCGACGCCGTTCACCACTCCGTCGGGTGTCGTCCACCTGCCCGTGGCACCGGCGTGGACGGGACGTGTCACGATGGACGACGGCCTGCGGGACGCGGGCCGGAACGACGTCGGGAGGGAGGGCGAGCGCGTGCGCAGCGAACCGCCCAGTACCGGCTCCGGGGTCCGCACCGCCTGGTGAAGGACCCCGTCCTCCCCTCCCTTCGCGGGGCGGGACCCGGGACGGGGCCACGCGGGCGGACCTCCGAGGTGTCCCCCCGTCCCAGCGTCCCCCGGGAGTCCAGTCGTGGCCGACCGCCGCCGTGCGCCCCTCACCGCCCTGACCACGCTCGCCCGCCGCCCGCGGCCCGAGCTCACCCTCGCCCCGGCGCCGCCGTCCCCCGCCGCCGCAGACGGGAACGGCGAACGGCTGGCGCTGATCGTCGACAACGCCGTCTACTCGTCCGGCCGCCGCGTGGCCACGCCGGAGACGGTGGCCGAGAGCCACGAGTGGCTGGCCGAGGACCCCGAGCGCCTGGTGTGGCTCGGGCTGTACCGGCCGCAGCCGGGGGAGCTCGGCGAGTTGGCCGAGCAGTACGACCTGCCCGAGCTCGCCGTCGAGGACGCGATCAAGGCGCACCAGCGGCCCAAGTTCGAGCGGTACGGGGACACGCTGTTCGTCGTCCTCAAGGCCGCCCGGTACCTCGACGCGCTCGAGGAGGTGGAGTTCGGGGAGCTGCACCTGTTCCTCGGCCCGAACTTCGCGATCACCGTGCGGCACAGCGAGTCGCCGGACCTCTCGCGGGTGCGCCGCCGGCTGGAGAGCGAGCCGGCGCTGCTGGAGAAGGGCAGCGAGGCGGTGCTCTACGCGATCCTGGACGCCGTCGTCGACGGGTACTCGCCGGTGGTCGCGGGCCTCGCCAACGACATCGACGAGATCGAGACCGAGGTCTTCCGCGGGGACCCGGGCGTCTCGCGCCGCATCTACGAGCTCTCGCAGGAGGTGCTCGAGTTCCAGCGGGCCGCCCAGCCGCTCACCGGGATCCTGGCCGCGATCACCGCCGGCTTCGACAAGTACGGGGTGGACGAGGACCTGCGCAGCTACCTGCGCGACGTCGAGGACCACGTCGTGCAGGTCAACGAGCGGGTGGAGGGCTTCCGGCTGCAGCTGCGCGACATCCTCACGGTGAACGCGACGCTGGTCGCCCAGCGCCAGAACGAGGAGATCCGCGAACTCACCGAGGCCTCGATCGCCCAGGGCGAGGAGGTCAAGAAGATCTCCGCGTGGGCGGCCATCCTCTTCGCGCCGACCCTCGTGGGCACCGTCTACGGGATGAACTTCGACTCGATCCCCGAGCTGCACTGGCAGCTGGGGTACCCGTTCGCCCTGGTGCTCATGGCCGGGGTGAGCGTCACGCTCTACGTCGTCTTCAAGCGCCGCGGCTGGATCTGACCGCGGCTACGGCTGCGGCGACGCGTCCACGGGCTGCAGGACCAGGTCGATGAGGGCGTGCCGGAACGGGTTCGCGACCCCGAGCCGGGCCGCCTGGTCGGGGTCGTCGACCGGGGCGAAGTCCCGGACCAGGCTGCGCTTCACCGCGAACACCGCGTCGGAGTCCAGGTAGGGGCTGCCGGCCACGAAGATGTGCGTGGTCACCGGCACGTGCCCGGGCGCCTCGGCGATGAAGTGGATGTGCGCCGGCCGGAAGGCGTGGCGGGAGGTGGCCGCGAGCAGCTCGCCGACCGGCCCGTCGGTCGGGATGGGGTAGTGCGCCGGGACGACGGTCCGGAACCGGAACCGGCCCTCGGCGTCGGTCGTGAACAGCCCGCGGCCGTTGCCCGCGGGCTGCACGCCGGGCTGCTGGACGTCGTAGAAGCCGTTCTCGTCGGCCTGCCAGACGTCGACGCTCGCCCCGGGGACCGGCTCGCCGTCCACCGACAGCACCCGGCCCTCGACGACGCACACCTCCCGGCCCCCGACCTCGTCGATCGAGTCGCCGTTCTCGCGCACCGGCGAGACGGTCATGTGGAAGGGCCCGAGGACGGTGGCCTCGGTCGCCCCGCCGACCTTGCGGTGATTGAGGTTCTCGACCAGCGCGGAGACCCCGAGGACGTCGGACAGCAGCACGAACTCCTGCCGCACGTCGTCGCACTTCTGCCCGGTGCGGGTGAGGAAGTCGATCGCCGTCTCCCACTCGGCGATCGTCGGCTCCACCTCGCGGATCGCTGCGTGCAGCCCGCGCACGACCGCGCCGAGCAGCTCCCGCAGCCGCGGGTCGGCGGTGCGCGCGAAGCTCTCGACGGTCGCGTCGGTGACCGTCTCCTCGGTGATGTCCTCGGGCTCGACGGCGGGTGCATCGGGGCGGACGTCGGTCATCGCGAGTGGGCCCTCCGGTTCTCGGGGTGGGGCCCGTCACGCTAACCGGCTCCGGTCCCGCCCGGGACGCCGGTCCCGCGGCCGCCGGTCAGACCAGGACGGCGTCCATGACCTCCGCCTGCAGCACGAGGTCGGTGGCCGTGGTCAACCAGCCTGCGACGAGGAGCAGCGGCCAGGGCTGCTCGTCGTCCAGCGACGCCGTCGCCGCGCTGAGTGAGGCCTGAGCGATGGCCCTGCACGCCATGTTCCGCATGACGAGCTCCTTCCGTCCGGTGTCCAGGAGATCGGCAGCGGCGACACGGGAATCCACCCGCGAAACCCGAACGTCATCCCGAAGGGTCAGGCGTTGACCGGCCGGGGCCCGGGCGCGCAGCATCGGACGGTGCTGCTCCTGCGACACCAGGACGTCGAACAACTCCTCGACGTCGCGGAACTGATCGACGCGCTGGCGACGGCGATGGCGGACCTGTCGAGCGGACGGGCCTCGGTGCCGCCGCGGGTGGCGGCCGTCGTGCCGGCGCCCGAGGGCGTGCTGGTCGCGATGCCCGGCTACAGCCCCGCGCTCGGGGTGCTGGCGGTCAAGGTCCTGACCGTCTTCCCCGGCAACCAGGCCCACGAGGCGCCGTCCCACCAGGCCCTGATCGGCCTGTTCGACCCCACGACGGGGACGCCGCTGGCGATGATGGACGGCAACGCGATCACCGCCGCGCGGACCGCCGCCGGCTCGGCGCTCTCCATCCGCCTGCTGGCCCGGCCCGAGGCCGCCGTCCTCGCCGTCCTCGGCACCGGCGTCCAGGCCCGCGCGCACGCCCGCGCCGCCGCCGTCGTCCGGCCGCTGACGGAGGTGCGGATCGCCGGCCGGCACCCCGACCGCGCCGAGGCACTCGCCGCCGAGCTGCGCGCCGAGGGCCTGCCCGCCCGCGCCGCCGGGACGTGGGAGGAGGCGGTCCGCGGCGCGGGGATCGTGTGCGCCACCACCGCCGCGGAGGACCCCGTCGTCCGCCTGGAGTGGCTGGACCCGGGCACCCACGTGGCCTCGGTCGGGTACACGGCGCGCGGCCGGGAGGTGGACGACGACACCATGGCGGAGGCCCGCGTGGTGGTCGAGCACCGCGAGACCTCGTTCACGCCCTACCCGGTCGGGAGCAACGACCTGACCGAGCCGGCCGCGCGGGGGCTGATCGCCCCGGACGAGGTGGCCGAGATCGGTGAGCTCGTCGAGGGCCGCCGTCCGGGCCGGACGTCGGGGGACCAGATCACGGTGTACAAGTCGGTCGGGGTCGCCGCCCAGGACGCGGCGGCGGCCGGGCTCGTATACGCCGCGGCCTGCCGCCGCGGCGTCGGCCACCGCATCACGCTCTGAGGCCGGAGGACACCGGAGTGCGGGACCTCGTCTACTACATCGGCGTCTCGATCGACGGCTTCATCGCCGGCCCCGACGACGAGGTGGACTTCTACCCGATGTCCGAGGCGTACACGGAGTGGATGACCGCCGAGTTCGCCGACGCGCTGCCCACCCCCGTCCGACGGCAGTTGGGCGTGGACGCCGCGCCCAACCGGCGCTTCGACACCGTCGTCATGGGCCGGCGCACGTACGACCCGGCGTTGCAGGCCGGCATCCCCAGCCCCTACGCGCACCTGCGGCAGGTGGTGGTCTCCCGCACCCTCGAGTCGCCGGACCCGGCGGTCACCGTCGTCCGGGAGGACCCGGTCGCCGCGGTGCGCGCGCTCAAGGCGGAGCAGACCGGGCTCGACGTCTACCTGGCCGGCGGCGGTCAGCTGGCCGGTCAGCTGGTCGACGAGATCGACCGGCTCGTCGTCAAGCAGTACCCCGTGGTCGCCGGCGCGGGCCGCACCGCGTTCGGGCCGCGGTTCACCCCGACCCCGTTCGACCTGGACGACGTCCGGACCTTCCCGGGCGGCAACGCCGTCCTGTCCTACTCCCGGGCGCGCTGACCGCCCGGCTCCCGGTGGAGCGGATCTCCGGGCAGTGGCGCCGGTGCCGGACTCTCGGCCTGGATGGAGACCTCGACGTTGGTCCGGTGGGCCGTCGGGTCCCAGACCTCCTCCAGTGGCGCGAACAGCGAGCCGCCGATGCCGCGGCGGCGTGCGCGGCGGCCGAGCAGGGCGTACCCGGCCGGGACCAGGACCAGCGCGGCCACCACCTCGACCGCCAGGAGCACCTCGTCCACGACGCTCACGGTAGGCGCCGCGGATGGCCTCCTCCGGGCACCGAGCCGCGTCAGGTGTCCGGGCCCGCCGGCACGGGTGCCCCGGGGACCGGACGCGAGGCCAGCAGCACGGCTCCCGCAGCCGCCAGGCCGGCGGCGGTCAGGAAGGCCGCCGGGACACCGCGCGCGGCCACGACGAGACCCAGGACGACGGGGCCGCCACCGAGTCCCAGGTCGATGAACACGCTGGCCGTGCCGGCGGCGCTGCCCCGCTCGGACGGCGACACCCGGCTGAAGACGGCCGCGAACACCGCCGGGGTGAGGAAGGCGGTGCCGATTCCCAGCACGGCGGCGCCGGCGAACAGACCCCACGCGGCCGGCACCGTGGCGACGAGGACCAGCCCCGCGCCGGAGGCGCCGAGCGCGGCGGCGGCCAGGCGCAGCGGCGACACGCGGTCCGGCAACGTCGCGAAGAGGAGGCGGCAGGCCACCACGACCAGCCCGAACACGCCGAGCACGGCGCTCCACCGGTCCACGCCGAGACGGGCGGCGTGCAGCGACGCGAACGCCAGGAAGCCGCCGACCACCGCCACCCCGATGAACAGCCCGAGTCCGGGCACCAGCGCAGCGGGGTGGATCAGGGGCGCCGGAGGCGCCGGCCCGGACGCCGGCTCGCGGGTCTCCGGCACCCGGGTGGCGACCAGCGCGGCGACCGCCAGCAGCAGCCCGACCCCTGTCCAGACGAGCGGGAAGCCGCCCCACCCGAGCAGCGCCTGACCGAGGACCGGTCCGGTGCCGATCCCGAGGTAGAGGGTCAGGGAGTTGTAGCTCAGCGCCTCACCGGCTCGGCCGGGCGGGGCGAGATCGGCCAGGGCCGCGAACCCGGCGACGACGTACAGGGCCTCGGCCACCCCGAGCAGCGCGCGCAGCACCACCAGCCAGGCCAGGCCGGTGACGAGCAGGTGGCCCGCCACCAGCAGCGCGAACAGCAGCGCCCCGCCGACCAGCAGCGGTCGGCGACCGGAGCGGTCGGCCCACCGGCCGGCCAGCGGTCGCAGGACCACGGTGGTCGCGCTGAACGCCCCCACGGCGACGCCGACCGCTGCCGGGCCCCCACCCAGCGGCCCGCTGACGAAGAACGGGGTCACCCCGATCAGCGCGCCACCGGCGGCGAAGTAGGCCAGGTCGGCCACGGCCAACGCGACGAACGCCGGCGTGAACAGCGTGTCCGGCCGACGCCGCATGGCGCGGCACGCTACTCCCGGGACGCGTGCCCGACGGGGGTCGCGGCGCTACGACGGCCGGCGCTGCACCGAGTCGTCCACCCGGCGCCGCTCACAGGCTCGCCGGTGGGTCGGGCGGCGGTTCCCCGGGAGCGAACCGCTCCAGCAGGCGGTCGACGCCGGTCCCGGCCTCGCGCGCGCTCGCCGTGAAGCCGAGGACGACCGGCAGGAACCGGTCCGAGGGCAGAGCGCGCAGCCGGAGGTCGGTGCGGGCCACCACCGTGGCCGTCCTGCGGCTGCGCCGCAGCAGGGCGATCTCCCCGAAGCCCTCGCCGGCGCCGAGGACGGCGACGACGGACCCGTCGCCCACCACCTCGGCCTCCCCGGACTCGATCACGTAGTACCGGTCGCCCACGTCGCCCTGGCGGAACACCGCCTCGCCCGCGGGGACGGAAACCGGTTCGAGGCCGCGGGCCAGCTGCTCGACCGAGGGCAGCGGGAGCGTGCGCAGCATCGCCACCCGCTGGAGCAGTCCCACCTCGGCGTCGTGGACGCCGACCGAGCGGTCCAGGCGGCGCAGTCGCCACCACGAGGCCGCCGCCAGGACGGGGCACACCAGCCCGATGCCGACCAGGGCGGCACGCGGCCCGGACGTGGCGATCACCCACGAGGCGGTGACCGCCCCGATCCCCATGGACACCGCGACCAGGCTCTCCAGCACCCCGAAGACCCGGGCCAGCACCTCGTCGGGCGCCAACCGGGCGAGCAGGGTGAACCCCGCGACGTCGATCAGCGCGTTGCCCACGCCGACCAGCGCGATCAGACCGAGCGCGGGTCCCTGTCCGGGCACGACGCCGATGACGGCGATCGGCAGCCCCCAGAGGGCGACCCCGACCGCGAACCAGGCGCCGAGCCGAGCCGTGCCGACCAGCAGCGACGCCGCCAGCGAGCCGACCACCGCACCCCCGCCGACGGCCGTCATGAGGGCGCCGACCCCCGGCTCGCCGGTGCCGAGCAGCTCGATCGCGACCACCACGGACAGCACGGTCAGCGCGCCGCGGGTGAAGGACTGCGCCGCCGCGAGCCCGAGGATCAGGGCCAGGTCGCGGTCGGAGGTGATCGCCCGGACCCCCTCGACCGCCTCCCGGACCAGCCGCGGCCGGGCCGGGGCCGGGGGGCGGGGCGGCGCCTCGTACCGCAACCGCAGCAGCAGCGCGGCGGCCCAGAGGGACGCGCCGGCCGCCACCGCGAACACGACGGCCACGTCGGTGACCCCGAGCAGCACCGTCGCCAGGAGCGGCCCCACCAGCGTGGCAGCGGAGTCGAGCAGCCCGCGGACGACGTTGGCGCTGGCCAGCTCGTGCCCGGTGTGGCACAGCGAGGGGAGCAGCGCGGAGTGGGCCGGTCGGAAGAGCGTGGCGGCGATCGTCGACAGCACGGCCAGGGCGTAGACCGCGGCCGGCGGCCCGGCCAGCGCGACGACACCCGCGGCCGCGCCGGTGGCGATCGCGCGCAGCGTGGAGACGACGATCAGGACGCGCTCGCGCCGTCCCCGGTCGGCGAGGGGGGCGAGCAGCGGGGCGCACAGGGCCGAGGGGACCATGCGCAGCAGCCCCACCAGCCCGAGTGCGGTCGCGCCGCCGTCCCGGTAGGCGACGATGCCGAGGGCCACGGTGAACGCCCACTCGGCGGTCCACGCGCCCAGGAAGCTGAGCTGGGCCCGGCGCAGGTCGGGGTTGCGGGCGTTGCTGGTGAACGCGGCTGCGGCGTCGGCCAGCCGGTTGCGCCTGCCCCCCTCCCCCATGGACCGACTCTGGGGGGACCAGGCCTCCCACGACGACGAACCCGCCCCGGACCTGGCGGTCCGGGGCGGTTCGTGGGGGAGTGGAGGTGGCGGGAATCGAACCCGCGTCCTCCGACGCAAGACCAGGGCTTCTCCGAGCGCAGTCCGCTCTGTCTCTACTCGACCCCACCGATCACGCGAACGAGTCGGTGTGACGGGCCCAGTCGCTGTGAGGTGTCCCGTACGTGCCCGCGACCGGCACGCACGGTGAGTCATCTAGCTGATGCCAGGATCCGGGCCGATGACGAACCCGGGCTGACAAGTCCATCTAGCTCAGCTGTCAGGCAGCGAGAGCGTAGGCGGACTGAGTGCGACTGGAGTCGGCACTTGTTGGTTTGCAACGTGTGGTTAACGAGCTCATCGTTGCCTTCCTCGGCTCGCTTCCCCTGGTCCCACGACCGAAGTCGAGACCATTCACCCCCTGTGTAGTTGTGCAGACAGGGTAACCGTGTCCGGCCCCGCCGTGTTCCCCCGGACGACGGACGCGCTGAACGGCAGGGTCAGCCGCCCGGCGGTTGCTGCCCGGGTACCCCCAGGCCGGCGTCCCGGGCCCGGGCCGCGGCCGCCGCGCGGTCGGGCACTTGTAGCTTCACCAGCACGGCGGAGACGTGGTTGCGCACGGTCTTCTCCGACAGCGTGAGGCGGCGGGCGATCTCGGAGTTGCGCAGGCCGGCGGCGAGCAGCTCGAGCACCTCGCGCTCCCGCTCGGTGAGCCCGGGGAAGGTCTGCACCCGGTAGTCGCGGGCGGCGCCGGTGTAGAAGTCCACGATCCGCCGGGCCACCGCGCCCCCGTACACGGCGTCCCCGCCGGCCACCGCCAGGACGGCGCGGACGATCTCGTCCCGGTCGGCGCCCTTCAGCAGGTACCCCCGCGCCCCCGCCCGCAGCGCGGCGAACAGCGAGGCGTCGTCCTCGTGCATGGTGAGCACCAGGACGGCGGTGCCCGGGTGCCGCCGGGACAGCTCCGCGATGGCCGCGGTCCCGGACACCCGCGGCATCGACAGGTCGGTGAGCACGACGTCGGGGGCGGCGTGCGCCACGACGGCGAGCAGTTCCGCCCCGTCGCCGGCCTCGCCCACGACCTCGACCTCCGGGGAGGCCTCGAGGACCGCGCGCAGCCCGAACCGGTACATCGGGTGGTCGTCGGCCAGCGCCACGCGGACGGGCATCAGCCCGCTCCGAGGGGGAGAGCGGCCACCACGCGGGTCCCGCCGTCGCGGCTCTCGACCGAGAGGTCCCCGCCGACGGCCTGCGCCCGCTGGCGCATCGACGCGAGTCCGAGCCCTGGCGTCCGCTGCTCGTCCGGACCGGCCGGCGCCGGCATCCCGATCCCGTCGTCGGCCACCGCGACCTCGAGCCGGCCCGCCGAGATCCGGAGCCCGACCTCCGCCGACCGGGCGCCCGAGTGCCGGGCCACGTTGGTGAGCGCCTCCTGGGCGATGCGGAAGGCGGCGGTCTCCACGTCGGGCGGCAGCGGGGGCAGCTCCCCGGCGTCGATGCGGACCGGCACCGACGTGGACAGGGTGTCGGCCTGCCGGCGGATGGCGGCCAGCAGCCCCAGGTCGTCCAGCGCCGCGGGGCGCAGCCCGTCGATGATCCGGCGGACCTCGCCGACGGCAGCGTCCACCTCGGTGCGCAGCCGCGGCAGCAGCTCGTCGGTGACCGGGTTCCCGGGGCCGGGGAGGGAGACCTGCACGGCCTGGACGCCGAGGCTGACCCCGGCCAGCGAGGGGCCGAGCCCGTCGTGCAGGTCCCGCCGGATCCGGTCGCGCTCCGCGTGGGTCGCGGCCAGCACGCGGTCGCGTTCCCGCTCCAGCGAGCGGGCCAGGTCGAGGGCCCGCACGACCACGGCCACCTGCGGGGCCAGCGCGCCGATCAGCCGCTCGTCCGCGGCGGTGAGGGGCTCGGCCGGCGCGCGCGGCGCCACGACCAGGGTGCCGACGTCCCGGCCGCCGACCCGCAGGCCGACCCGGACCGCCGGCGGGCCGTCGTCCACGTCGCCGGAGACCGCGAGCAGTCCGTCGTCCGGCCCGAGCACCGCCGCGCCGCGGGTGCGCAGCGCGGCCGTGACGGTGCCCAGCGCGGCCGGCAGCAGGTCGGCCTCGTCGACCTCCGCGACCCGGTCGCCGAGGCGGGTCACCGCGGCCACCGGGTCCCGGCGCTCCCCGTAGACGAAGCGGTCGGCCGCCTGCTGGAGCCGCGTGTGGACCGGGCTCAGCGCCACTGCCAGCAGCGCGGCGGCCACGGCGCCGGGGACGGGGGCGATGGTCCGGCCCAGCGCGTTCCCGGCCAGGGCGGCGACGGCCAGGTACCCGGCGACCACGGCGACGGTCAGGGCCACGTAGACCAGCCCGCGGCTGACCACGATGCCGAGCAGCCGGTACCGGACCACGCCGACGGCGACCGCGACGGGCACGAGCAGCGCGAACGTGACAGTGGCGGGCGCCCAGGGGACGAAGAAGACGGCGACCGCGAGCGGCACCACGACGCACACGAGCCAGGCCAGCTGCTGCCGCTCCGGACGCCGGGCCCGCACCAGCCGCACCAGCGTGCCGGCCCACAGGACGGCGGCGCCGAGGACGACCGCGGCGGTCGCCGTGAGGCCACCGACGGTCACCCACCAGGCGTCCGGGAGCTGCAGCGGGGCCGTCCCCGAGGCGATGTCGTCGTAGGCGCTCTGGGAGAACGTCGAGATCCCGGTGGCGACGGCCAGACCGGCGCACACGGCACCGAACGGCCAGCGCCACCAGCGCGCCGGCAACCGCCCCGACGGGTAGACGGCGACCAGGACGGTCAGCGGGATGAGCATCGACGGCAGCCACAGCATCGAGCCGAGCAGGGCGGCCCAGGTGGCCAGCGGCCAGGCGGGCTCGGCGACGTCCACGCCGTAGCCGCCGTAGGCGCCGAGCCCGACGCTCCCTCCCTGCAGCAGCCCGCTGAGCACCAGCAGCCAGCCGATCGGGTTGCGCGGGCGCAGGTGCACGAGCACCGCACCGGTGCCGCACTGCGCCACGGCGACCAGCCCCGGCCAGGGGTCGACGTGCGCGACCGAGACGGTGGAGTGCACGACCAGTGCGAGCACTGCCGCGGCGACGCAGGCCGCCGTGGCGGCGGCGGCGACGCCCGTGCCGAGCAGACGGGGAGGCACGGCCGTCAGTGTGCGGCCTCGGCCGTCCCGGCAGCGGCCTCCGGTGTCCCGGTCCGGCCGGGACGTCCTCCCGGGCGCCCGGGGTGCCCGGGCTCAGGTGCCGGGTCGGCCGGGACCGCCACGGTGGACCGGCCGGCGGAGGCCGGACCAGATCCCCGAGGAGGACCCCGTGAGCGCCATCGACACCCCGACCCGCAGCCGCGACCGCCGCGGTCTGCTGCAGCCCGACCCCGCCACCGCGGCCGGTGCGGCCCTGGCCCTGGTGTGCACGGTCACCGGCCAGTTCGTGCAGACGCCGCTCCGGCCGGGCGACGACGGCTGGTCCGTGGACGTCTCAGGTGGCGGCGGGTTCGCGGGGCTCGCCGTCCTCGTCGGCTTCGTGCTCGTCGCCGCGGTCGTCGTCAGCGCCTTCGCCCGCGCCGGCCGGGCCGCGCGGCACAGGGACCGCCGGGCGCTCGGCCTCGCGGTGGCAGGGGCCGCCAGTGTGTTCGTCTTCTGGACCGGGCTGCCCGCGATCCTCGCCGCGGCCGCCGCGGGCCTGGTCCTGACCCCGCGCCCCGGCGGCGGCCTGACCACCCCGGCCGGGGTCGTCGCACTCACGCTCGCCGCCCTGACCGTCTTCTCCGCCGGCTACCTCGCCGTCGCCGGCTGATCCCCACCCGACCGCGCCCAGGAGCTCGCCATGACCCCGACCCGCCGCACCGCCGTCGCCGCCGTCGCCCTCGCCGCCGTGGGGGCGGGTACGGCCCTCGCCCTCGCCCCGGCTGCGGGAGCCGACGAGGACCTCCGCCTCACCACCACCGCGACCGCCAGCACCGACCTGGACCTCGGTGTCCCCGGGCCGGGCCCCGGGGACACGCAGGTCTTCCTCGACGAGGTCCGCCGCGACGGCCGGCTCGTCGGTGGCATGACCGGCAGCTGCACGGTCGCGCTGTCCACCGAGGAGCGGCTGGTGGCCGCCTGCACGGCGACCCTGCTGTTCGACGACGGGTCGTCGATCGCCACCCAGGGTGCGGGGGACGAGGACCCGCAGGTCGGGCCCACGGAGTTCCGCTGGGCGGTCACTGGCGGCACCGGTCGGTACGCCGGCGCCGAGGGCGAGTTCGTCGGCACCTTCGTCCCG
Organism: Geodermatophilus sp. CPCC 206100; assembly: GCF_048569675.1. Taxonomy (NCBI): domain Bacteria; kingdom Bacillati; phylum Actinomycetota; class Actinomycetes; order Geodermatophilales; family Geodermatophilaceae; genus Geodermatophilus; species Geodermatophilus sp. CPCC 206100. Next base: position 10,598 of record NZ_JAQISV010000049.1, on the reverse strand, counting down.
GGCACGGACACGGTGGAGGTGGTGGTGCGACTGCGGTGACGCGCCGCCCCCGGAGTGCCGGTTCCCCGCGGGGAGCCGGCACTCGCGTGTGGCTCAGGCGGGGCGGGCGGCGATCACCAGCCAGCCCGCGGACCCGTAGGCCACGCCGTCCGGCGTGACGTGCGCGGCCAGCGACTCGCGCAGCGCGCCGAGCGCCCCCTCCCGGTCGGCCGGGTCCAGCGGCTCGAGCAGCCAGCCGAGCTGGCCGAGCGCGAACCGCTCGGCCTCCGCGGCGTCCCGGCCGAGGTAGAGGGGCCGCTCCTGCGGCTGCACCTCGACGTCGGAGAAGCCGGCGGCGGCGAGGACGGCGCGGATCCGCGCGGGGTCGCTGAGGCCGAAGGGGCCGGGCCGGCCGGCCGGGGGGAGGGGCAGGTCGCGCCCCGCGGCCAGGGCCGTCATCGACGCGGCGATCCACTCGTTGCGGTCGAGCGGCTGCCAGGTGAGCAGCACCAGCCGGCCGCGCGGGCGCAGGGCCCGCCCGACGTTGGCCAGCGCCGCGACGGGGTCGGCGAAGAACATCGCGCCGGTGCGGCTGAGCGCCACGTCGAAGGCCGCCGGCGGGAAGGGGTGCACCTGCGCGTCGGCCCGGGTGAACGTGACGTTGGTCAGCCCCTCCGCCCGCGCCCGCGCGCGGGCCACCTCCAGCATCGGCCCGGACAGGTCGACGCCCAGGGCGGAGCCGCGGGCCGCCGTCCGCGCCGCGTCGAGCGTCGTCCGGCCGTTGCCGCAGCCGACGTCGAGCACGGCGTCGGTGGCCGTGAGGCCCGCGGCGGCCATGAAGGCCGGGTGGTGGGCGCGGAGGGCGTCGTCGTAGCGGTCGGCGGAGGCGGACCACCGCGCGCCCTCGTCGCCGTTCCACGCCCGCGCCTGCTCGGTGTTGCCGGGGTCGATCCGGAGCGTCGTCGTCTCCGTCATCGGACTCGCCTCTCTCGGCCGCTAGTCTGCTCCCATGGGGACGATGTTCGACGGCTTACTCCGAGGGGGAGGGTCATGTCAACGCCGAGCGCGCTGACCACCACCTCCTACGCGATCCTCAGCCTGCTCGCGGTGCGTCCCTGGAGCACCTACGAGCTCACCCGCCAGATGGACCGCAGCGTCGGGCGGATGTGGCCCCGGGCGCAGAGCAAGCTGTACGAGGAGCCCAAGAAGCTGGTGGCGCACGGGCTGGCGACGGCGCGGTCCGAGGCGGTCGGCCAGCGCTCGCGCACCGTCTACTCGATCACGCCCGAGGGCCGGACGGCGCTGGCCGCGTGGCACCGCGAGCCGGGCGGCGGCCCCGTGCTGGAGTTCGAGCAGCTGCTCAAGCTCAGCTTCGCCGAGCACGGGAGCCGCGCCGACGCCCTCGCCACGCTCGCCGCCGCCCGCCGCTGGGCGGAGGAGCGCAACGTCGAGAACCGGTCCGCGGCCGAGGCCTACGCCTCCGGGAACGGCCCCTTCCCGGACCGGCTGCCCCAGAACCTGCTGGTCGGGCGCTTCCTCACCGACTTCTACCGGCTGGTGGCCGAGTGGGCCGACTGGGCGACGCCGCTGGTCGAGGCGTGGCCCGAGGACCCCGCGGCGGCCGGGGCCGACGCGGCCCAGGCGGCCGAGACCGCCCGCCGCGCGGACTGGTGAGCGCGTGACCGTGGTCGGGCGGGCGCTGGGCCGGGTCCAGCTGTGGCTCGGGTCGGCGCCGCCCGACCCCCGGGCCATGGCCGTCGTCGCCCGGCACGTGCTCGTCTTCAACCTCGTCGGGCTGGCCGTCGTCGCGCTGCTGCTGCTCGCGCTCTCCGCCGGTGCCCGCGACCCGGCCGGGCGCACCGCCATCGTGGTGACCACCCTCGGCTACCTCGCCGTCGCCCTGCCGGTCGGCGTCCTGGCGGTGCTCCGCCGGCAGCGGCTGACCGCGGCCTGGCTGGGCGGCCGGCGACCCCTGACCCCCGAGGTGGCCGCCCAGGCGCTGCGGCTGCCGGTCGACGTCACGATCGTCGTCGGCCTCGGCTGGCTCGGGGGCGGTGTCCTGGTCGGCGTCGTCGGCGCGGTCGCCTCGGACCTGTCCCTGGTGGGGCTGCGCGTGGGGCTGGCCGCGCTGCTGGGCGGGGTCGCGGCGGTCGGGCACAGCTACCTGCTCACCCTCCGGCTGGCGGGCCGGATCACCGCCGAGGCGCTGGCCGCCCACCCGCCGGAGGGCACGCCGGTGCTCGGCGTCCGGCCGCGGCTGCTGCTCACCTGGGTGCTGACCAGCGGCGTGCCCCTCCTGGGGCTGGCCCTGCTCTTCCTGGACCCGAGCAACCCCGCGGGGCCGCGCGAGGACGCGGTCGTCTTCCTCGTCCTCACCGCGCTCGTGGTCGGCGCCGTGGCCACGCACCTCACCGCCCGGTCGGTGGGCGCGCCGCTGCGCGACCTGCGCCGGGCGGTGCAGCGGGTGGGGGAGGGCGACCACGACGTCCGCGTGCCGGTGGACGACGCCGGCGAGATCGGCCTGCTCCAGGAGGGCGTCAACACCATGGCCGCCGGGCTGGCCGAGCGGGAGCGGCTGCGCGACCTGTTCGGCCGGCACGTCGGGACGACGGTGGCCCAGCGGGCGCTGGCCACGGGTGTCTCGCTGGGCGGGGAGCTGCACACGGTGGCCGCGCTGTTCGTCGACATCGCCGGCTCCACCACCCTGGTGCGGCGCACCGGGCCCGAGGAGATGGTCGGCCTGCTCAACCGCTTCTTCGCCGTCGTCGTCGACGCCGTGGAGGACGGGGGCGGCCTGGTGAACAAGTTCGAGGGCGACGCGGCGCTGTGCGTCTTCGGCGCCCCGGCGGAGCACCCCGACCCGGCGGGGGCGGCGCTGCGGGCGGCCCGCCGGATCTGCGCCGCCGTCGCCGCGGCGGGTGAGCTCGACGTCGGCGTCGGGGTCGCCTACGGGCCGGTGTGGGCCGGCCAGGTGGGCGCGGCCCGCCGGCTGGAGTACACGGTGATCGGTGACCCGGTGAACGAGGCGGCGCGGCTCACCGACCTCGCCAAGGACCACCCCGGGCGCGCCGTGGTCAGCGAGCCCGCGGTGCGGGCCGCCGCCGGCGGGGAGTCCGCCCACTGGGCTCCCGGCGACGCCGTCGAGCTGCGCGGCCGCGACGAGCCGACCCGCACCTGGGTGCTCACGGTCGGCTGACGGCCCCGTCCAGAGGCTCGCCGCGAGCTCGCGAGCGGTGAGGAGGACGGGGTCCTCTCTCAGACGGCGGCGGCCTGCCCGCCGATCGGCTGCTGGCCCGGGTTGACGTGCGACTTGACCACGACGAGGACGTCGTCGGGCTGCAGCGTGCCGATGAGCGGGTCGTCGAAGCGCAACGTCCGCCCGCCCCGGGTCACCGACAGGACGACGTCGCGCAGCTGCCTCGGCCCGAGCCCCACCTCGCCGGCGGTGACCCGCCGCTGCTGCAGGTCGAGCCCCTGGCCACCGGTCACCAGGTCCTCGACGACGGCGACCACCCGCGGAGCGTCGGTGGACAGCCCGAGCAGCCGGCCCGAGGTGGCCGACGTCGTGATGACCGTGTCCGCCCCGGACTGGCGCAGCAGGTTGGCGTTCTCCTCCTCGCGCACCGACGTGGTGATCGGGACGCTCGGGTTCAGCTGCCGCACGGTCAGCGTGATGAGCACCGAGGCGTCGTCCCGGTTGGCCGCGACGATGACCGCCCGCGCCCGCTCCACGGAGGCCCGCCTGAGCACCTCGGTCCGCCCGGCGTCGCCGACGATGCCGGTGAGCCCGAGGGAGTTGGCCTCCTCGATGGCCCGCGGTTCGGGGTCGACGACGACGATCTGCTCCAGCGGGGTGCCGTTGGCCTGCAGCGAGCGGATCGCGCTGCGCCCCTTGGTGCCGTAGCCGCACACGATGACGTGCTGGCGCACGCGGGACCTCCAGCGACGGATGCGGAACTCCTCCCGGGAGCGCGCGGTCAGCGCCTCCAGGGTCGTTCCGATGAGGACGATGAGGAACATGATGCGCAGTGGCGTGATGAACAGGATGTTCACCAGCCGCGCGCTCTCCGTGATCGGCGTGATGTCGCCGTACCCGGTGGTCGAGAGCGTGACGGTCGCGTAGTAGACGGCGTCCAGGAGGCCGATGCCCACCACGTCGCCGTCCCGGTAGGAGTCGCGGTCCAGCCAGACGATGAGGACCGTCAGGCCGAGGAAGAACGCGGCGAGGACCACCCGGCGCCAGACCTGGCGCAGGGGAGGCTCCTCCGTGTGCGCGATCTGGACGCCGGTGTGCGGGTCCTCCGGCGCCGTGCGCTCGCGGTTCACCCTGCGGACGATAGTGAGCGGTCGGCGTTCCGGCGTGCGCGCCGCACCCGTCCGGGTGAGCGGACCGGGGGAGGTCCGGCAGCGGGACGGAGCGCCCTGCGGCAACGGACCGCCACGGTGGGTGAGGATGGTCACATGAGCGACCAGCGCACGGCCCTCGTGCTCGGCGGCGGCGGGATCACCGGCATCGCGTGGGAGATCGGCGTCCTGGCCGGCCTGGCCGAGGCCGGCGTCGACCTGACCGGCGCGGACCTCGTCGTCGGCACCTCGGCCGGCTCCGTCGTCGGCGCCCAGGTGACCGGCGGAGCGGACCTGGAGACGCTGTTCACGCGCCAGCTCGAGCCGCCCACCGGTGAGCGGGCCGCCCGCATGACGCGGGCCGCGCTGGCCCGTTACGGCTGGGCGATGCTGCGCAGCCGCGGCCGGGACCAGGAGTTCCGGCGGCGGGTCGGTGCGCTGGCGCTGGCCGCCGAGCAGGCCGGGCTGACGCCGACCGAGCAGGAACGCCTCGACGTCATCGGCAGCCGCCTGGTCGGCACCGAGTGGCCCGACCGGCCGCTGACGGTCACCGCCGTCGACGCGCACACCGGCGAGTTCGTCCCCTTCGACCGCGACTCCGGCGTTCCGCTGCTGCTCGCGGTGGCGGCCAGCTGCGCGGTGCCCGGGGTGTACCCGCCGGTGACGATCGACGGCCGCCGGTACGTCGACGGGGGCATGCGCTCGGCGGCCAACGCCGACCTCGCCGACGGGTACGACCGGCTGGTCGTCCTCGCCCCCATCCCGCGCGGGGTCGGCCCGATGGCCAGCGTGGACGCGCAGGTGACCGGGATGGTGGCGCGGGTCGCCGTCGTCTCCCCGGACGAGGCGAGCCGGCGGGCGATCGGCCGCAACGTGCTCGACCCCGCCGCGCGGGCGGGGTCGGCGCGGGCCGGCCGCGCTCAGGCGGCGGGCGTGGCCGGGCAGGTCGCCGAGGCCTGGCAGGGCTGAGCGGAGTGCTCCGGGCGCGGGATCCGCGCCGGGGCGCTCCGCCGGTTTGGTCGGGGTGGGTGCGGGGGCAGGAGCCCGCGTGTGGACACCGACATCACCGTGCGGGTCGACGGGACGGCGCACCCGCTGAGCGTCGACACCCGCACCACGCTGCTGGACGCCCTGCGGGAGCGGCTGCGCATCACCAGCCCGAAGAAGGGCTGCGACCACGGCCAGTGCGGCGCGTGCACCGTGCTGCTCGACGGCCGCCGGGTGAACAGCTGCCTGGTGCTGGCGGTGACCGTCGACGACGCCGAGGTGACGACGTCGGACGGGCTGGCCGCCGGCGGGCAGCCGCACCCGCTGCACCGCTCCTTCGTCGAGCACGACGCCTTCCAGTGCGGCTACTGCACGCCCGGGCAGGTCTGCTCGGCCGCCGCCGTCATCGAGGAGGCGCGGGCCGGCTGGCCCAGCGCGGTCACCGCCGACCTGACCGCGGACGCCGTCGAGCTCACCGACGCCGAGATCCGGGAGCGGATGAGCGGCAACCTGTGCCGCTGCGCGGCCTACGCCCACATCGTCCCGGCGGTCGCCGAGGTGGCCGAGGCCGGCGGGGTGCGCCGGTGAGGGAGTTCCGCTACGAGCGCGGCACCGACGCCGCCGCCGCGGTCGCGCTGCTGGCCGCCGAACCGTCGGGGGCCTTCCTCGGCGGCGGCACCAACCTGGTCGACCTGATGAAGCTGGGCGTCGAGACCCCCGACGTGCTGGTCGACGTCCGCACCCTCACCTCCCGCGAGGTGACCGACCTCCCCGGCGGCGGCCTGCGCATCGGCGCCGGCGTCCCGAACGCCGACCTCGCCGCCGACCGGCGGGTCCGCGCACGCTTCCCGGTGCTCGCCCAGGCGCTGCTCGCCGGCGCCTCCGGACAGCTGCGCAACCGCGCCACCACGGCCGGGAACCTGCTCCAGCGGACCCGCTGCAGCTACTTCACCGACGTCACCCGGCCGTGCAACAAGCGCGCTCCGGGCAGCGGCTGCGGCGCGATGGAGGGCGCCCACCGCAACTCCGCCGTCCTCGGGCAGACCCTCGACGGCCCGGCCACCTGCGTGGCCACCCACCCCTCGGACATGGCCGTCGCCCTCGCCGCGCTCGACGCCGTCGTGCACGTGCTGGGCCCCGACGGCGAGCGCAGCATCCCGATCGGCGAGCTGCACCGGCTCCCGGGGGACGACGCCGCCCGCGACACCACCCTGCGGCACGGGGAGCTGGTCACCGCCGTCGACCTGCCGGCGCTGGGCATGCCCTCGCGCTACCGCAAGGTCCGCGACCGGGCCTCGTTCGCCTTCGCGCTGGTGAGCGTCGCCGCGGCGCTGCGGGTGGAGGACGGCGTCGTCGCCGACGTCCGGCTCGCCCTGGGCGGCGTCGCGCACAAGCCCTGGCGGGCGACCGCCGCCGAGCAGGCGCTGCGCGGGCGGCCGGCCACGGAGGAGGCGTTCGCCGCGGCCGCCGACGCCGAGCTCGCCGCGGCCACCCCGCTGCGCGACAACGGCTACAAGGTCCCGATGGCGCGCAACGTCGTCGTCCGCACGCTCGCCGGCCTGACCGGAGGTCCCGCATGACCACCGTCGAGCGGCTCGTCGGCGCCGGGATCGACCGCGTCGACGGCCCCGCGAAGGTGCGCGGCACCGCGCCCTACGCCTACGAGCAGGACCCCGGCGAGCCCATCGCGCACGTCGCGCTGGTCCAGAGCACCGTCAACCGCGGCCGGATCACCCGGCTCGACCCCACGCGGGCCGAGGCGCTGCCGGGGGTGCTGGCCGTGATCACGCCGGCCAACGCGCCGCGGCTGTCCGGCGACCTCGCCTCCGACCTGCCCGTGCTGCAGTCGCTGGACGTCCACTACCAGGGCCAGGTCGTGGCCGCGGTGGTCGCCGAGACGTCGGAGGTCGCGAGGGCCGCCGTCGGCGAGGTCCTCGTGGAGTACGCCGCCGAGCCGCCGGACGTGCGGCTGTCGGCGCGCCGGCCCGACCTGTACGCGCCGGCGCACGTCATGGGCGGCCAGGCCACCGACTCGGTCATCGGGGACGTCGACGGCGCGCTGGCCGCGGCGGCCGTGACCGTCGACGCCACCTACGAGACGCCGGTCCAGCACCACAACCCCATCGAGATGCACACCTCGATGGCCCGCTGGGACGGCGACGCCCTCACCCTCTGGGACGCCGACCAGGGCCCGCACACCATCGCCAAGGACCTGGTCACCGCCTTCGAGCTGGAGCCGGGTCAGGTGCGGGTGGTCTCGCCCTACGTCGGCGGCGCCTTCGGTTCCAAGGCGTTCACCCACCCCCACCAGGTCCTGGCCGCGCTGGTCGCCCGCGTGGTCGGGCGCACCGTCGTCCTGGAGCTCACCCGGCAGCAGATGTTCAGCCTGGCCGGGCACCGGACGCCGACGATCCAGCGGATCCGGCTGGGGGCCGACCCCGAGGGCCGGCTCACCGCGATCAGCCACGAGGTCGTCGAGCACACCGCCCGCATCGACGAGTTCGCCGAGCAGACCGCGACCCCGAGTCGCGTCATGTACGCCGCCGCGAACCGCCGGACGACGCACCGGCTGGCCCGCCTCGACGTCCCGCCGCCGACGATCATGCGGGCGCCGGGGGAGACCCCGGGCATGTACGCGCTGGAGTCGGCGATGGACGAGCTGGCGCACGCGATCGGCCTCGACCCGGTGGAGCTGCGCCTGCGCAACGAGCCGGCCGAGGACCCCGAGCGGGGCATCCCGTGGTCGTCCCGGTCGCTCGTGGCGTGCCTGCGCACCGGGGCCGAGCGCTTCGGCTGGGCGGGGCGGGACCCGCGGCCCGGCGTCCGGACCGACGGGCGGTGGCTGGTCGGCACCGGCGTCGCCGCGGCCACCTACCCGGCGCGGCGGCGGAAGGCCGACTGTCGCATCTCCGTCGACGGGCGGGGGCGCTACACGGTCGAGATCGACGGCTCCGACATCGGCACCGGCACGTGGACGGCGCTGGCGCAGATCGCCGCCGACGCCCTGGGCGTGGGGATGGACGGGGTGGAGCTGCGGATCGGCGACAGCCGGCTGCCCTTCGCCGGCGGCGCGGGCGGCTCGATGGGCCTGGCCTCGTGGGGGTCGGCCGTGGTGCTCACCGCGCGGGAGCTGCGCCGGCGGCTGGAGTCCTCCGGTGGTTCCCTGTCGCCCGGCGGGCTGACGGTGGACGGCGGGGTCGACGGCCCGTCCCCGCACGCGGGGGAGCGGTCGATGCACTCGTTCGGCGCGCACTTCGTGGAGGTGCGGGTCGACGCCGACACCGGTGAGGTGCGGGTGCCGAGGGCGACCAGCGTCTACGCGGCCGGGACGATCGTGAACGCGAAGACCGCGCGGTCGCAGTTCCTCGGCGGCTTCTGCATGGGGCTGTCGATGGCGCTGCACGAGGAGTCGGTGCAGGACGAGCGGTTCGGCCACTACGCCAACCACGACCTCGCGGGCTATCACGTGGCCACCAACGCCGACATCGGGGAGATCGACATCTCCTGGCTGGAGGAGGACGACCCCTACGTCAACGAGCTGGGCCTGAAGGGGATCGGGGAGGTCGGCATCACCGGCGCCGCGGCCGCCGTCGCCAACGGCTACTGGCACGCGACCGGCCGGCGCGTCCGCGACCTGCCGATCACGCCCGACAAGTTCTTCCGCCCGTAGCGGAGGGTGGGGGCGCAGGTTTCCTGCGCCCCCACCCTCCGCTGCAGCACTCCGACAGACTGGCCGCCGTGCTGCCACCACCGGGGACGCCGGGCACCGACCTCCCGGTCCGCGCGGTGCTGCCCGCCCTGGACGACGCGCTGACCGGCGCCGGCAGCGCGGTGCTGGTCGCCCCGCCCGGCACCGGCAAGACGACCCTCGTCCCGCTCGCGCTGGCCGGGGCGCTGCCGGGCCGGGTGCTGGTGGCCGAGCCGCGGCGGGTCGCCACCCGCGCCGCCGCCCGCCGGATGGCCGCGCTGCTCGGGGAGCCGGTGGGCCGCTCGGTCGGGTACAGCGTCCGCGGGGACAGCCGGCGCAGCGAGGACACCCGCGTCGAGGTGGTCACCACCGGGCTCCTGGTGCGCCGGCTGCAGGCCGATCCCGAGCTGGCCGGGGTGGCCGCCGTCGTCCTCGACGAGTGCCACGAGCGGCACCTGGACACCGACCTGGCGCTGGCCTTCGCCCTCGACGTGCGCGCCGCGCTGCGCCCCGACCTGCAGCTGCTGGCCATGTCGGCGACCGCGCAGGCCGGGCGGCTGGCGTTGCTGCTGGGCGGCGCCGACCCGGCGCCGGTGGTGGCCGCGACCGGCACGCTGCACGACGTCGAGGCGGTGTGGTGCCCGCCGCAGCCCGCGGTGGCGCCCCCGCACGGCGGCCGGGTCGACCCGCGGCTGCTCGACGCGGTCGCCGCGACCACCCGCCGGGCGCTGGCCGAGACCGCGGGCGACGTGCTCGTCTTCCTGCCCGGCGCCGCCGAGATCGCCGGTGTCGCCGGCCGGCTGGGCGGGGTGGACGCCGACGTCCGGCCGCTGCACGGCCGGCTGCCCGCCGCCGACCAGGACGCCGCGCTGATCGCGGGCCCGCGGCGGCGGGTGGTGCTGTCCACCGACGTCGCCGAGAGCAGCCTGACCGTGCCCGGGGTGCGGACCGTCGTCGACGCCGGGCTGGCGCGGGTGCCGCGCTTCGACGTCTCCCGCGGCCTCGGCGCGCTGGCCACGGTGCGGGTGTCGCGCTCCTCGGCCGTCCAGCGGGCGGGGCGGGCCGGGCGCGAGGCGCCGGGGCGGGTGTACCGCCTGTGGTCGGAGGCCGAGCACGCGCGGCTGCCGGCCGCGCCGGAGCCGGAGATCGCCGTCGCGGACCTGACCGGCCTGGCCCTGGAGCTGGCCTGCTGGGGCGCGCCCGAGGGCACCGGGCTCGCGCTGCCCGATCCGCCGCCGGCCGCCGCGTTCGCCGTGGCCCGGGCCGCGCTGTCCGACCTCGGCGCGGTGGACGACGCCGGCCGGGTGACCGCCCGCGGCCGGTCGCTCACCGCCGTCGGCGCGCACCCCCGGCTGGCGCGGGCGCTCCTCGACGGCGCTCCGCTGGTCGGTGCCCGCCGCGCCGCGGAGGTGGTCGCGCTGCTGTCGGCCGACCTCCCGGCCGGCTCCGACGACCTGGTCGCCGAGTGGCGGGCGCTGCGCAGCGGCCGGGGCGGGGCGGCCGCGCGCTGGCGCGAGGAGGCGGCCCGGCTGGCCCGCGCCGTGCCGCGCGCCGCCGACCCCCGCCCGCCCGGCGACGTCGCCGCCGGCCTGGTCGTCGC
>NZ_JAQISV010000048.1:0-50550 GCF_048569675.1 Geodermatophilus sp. CPCC 206100 | reverse complement strand
ACCTCCCGCTGAAGGTGATCAAGGAGCACCTGGACGCGCTCGGCCGCCGCGGCGGAGGAGGCCGCGGCCCTGCCGGCCGGGGAGTTCGCCCGGGCGGCGGGGCTGGAGCCCGAGCAGCTGGCCGCCTGCGTCCAGTTCGGCCTGCTGACCGCCGACGCCGAGGGCAGGCACCCGGCGGCTGACCTGCCGATCGCCCGGGCCGCCGCCGGCCTGGCCCGGCACGGGATCGAACCCCGCCACCTGCGCGTGTACCAGAACGGCGCCGAGCGCGAGGCCGGACTGGTCGAGCAACTGGTCGCGCCCGTGCTGCGGGCCCGCTCCGAAGAGGCCCGGACCCGGGCCACCGAGAAGCTGCGGGAGCTCGCGGCGCTGTCCGCGCAGCTGCACGGCGCCTTGCTGGAGGCACGCCTCCGGGACCTCCTGCGCCCCTGACAGCGGCGTACCGTGGACGCGTCGGGTCCGGGGGGACCGGCACCGGCACCCCGCCCGTCCACCAGCCGCCACGACCGATCCACCGCCTTCCCGGGCCGCAGCTGAGGGAGCCCCACCGTGCAGGAACTCAGAGTCGTCGGGGTCCGGGTCGAGCTGCCCGGGAACCAGCCGATCCTGCTGCTCAAGGAGACGCAGGGCGAGCGGTACCTCCCGATCTGGATCGGCGCCGTCGAGGCCGCCGCGATCGCGTTCGAGCAGCAGGGCGTGCGGCCGGCGCGGCCCATGACCCACGACCTGCTCAAGGACGTCGTCCGCGCGTTGGGCGCGACCCTCGAGGCCGTGAACATCACCGAGATGCGCGACGGGATCTACATCGCCGAGCTGGTCTTCGGCGACGAGCGCGTGGTCAGTGCCCGGCCGTCGGACGCCGTCGCGCTCGCCGTCCGCATCGGCGCGCCGATCTTCGGCGCCGAGGAGTTGCTCGACGAGGTCGGCATCGAGATCCCCGACGAGCAGGAGGACGAGGTCGAGAAGTTCCGCGAGTTCCTCGACCAGATCTCCCCGGAGGACTTCGGCGCCGGCTCCGGCTCCGGCGGCGCTGCCTGAGCGGAGCGCAGGCCTCCGAGGACGATCCGGTTTCGAGTCGAGTCCGCGGCTGTAGCTGCCGATACCCCCCGGATGGATGAGTGCAGCGACACGCCGCCCGCCTCAGTTGACCGGTCACTGACCCCGGCTTACGGTCGGCGAACAACACCGGTGTGACACGAGGGACTCCGTCCCGGGCGCTCGGACCGGGGTTCCCGCGGTGAGGCGCTGCGGGATGCAGAGGAGGACGCTGACGTGAGCGACCAGAGCAACGGCTCCCAGGGTCAGCTCTTCAGCGACGCCGCCGTGGGGGCACCGTCCTACGACGAGGTCGACACCGACCTGGTCGGGTACCGCGGCCCGACGGCGTGCGCCGCTGCCGGCATCACCTACCGCCAGCTGGACTACTGGGCCCGTACCGGTCTGGTCGCCCCCTCGGTGCGCAGCGCGACCGGCTCCGGGACACAGCGGCTGTACTCCTTCCGCGACATCCTCGTGCTCAAGGTCGTCAAGCGGCTGCTGGACACCGGCGTCTCCCTCCAGAACATCCGCAAGGCCGTCGACCACCTGCGCAACCGCGGGATCAAGGACCTCGCCAACGTCACGCTGTTCTCCGACGGCGCGACGGTCTACGAGTGCACCTCCGCCGAGGAGGTCGTCGACCTGCTCGCCGGCGGGCAGGGCGTGTTCGGCATCGCCGTCTCCGGCGCGCTGCGCGAGCTGTCCGGCGAGCTCGCCGAGCTGCCGGCCGAGCGGATCGACGGCGGCCCGCTGCACCCGGCCGACGACGAGCTCTCGCTGCGCCGTCGCCGCCGCGCCGCCGGCTGAGGAGGGACCCCCGCCGCTCGCGGCGAGCCCCTGCAGAGGGCCGCGCACCGTGGCGGTCGTCGACGGTCCGTCCGGCCGCTGCGCGGTAGCGTTCGACGGTGACCGAGCGTGCTCCGCTGTCCGGATCGCTGCCGTCCCTGACCGCCCTGGACCCCGCCGGGTCCTTCGCCTCCCGGCACATCGGCCCGAGCCCGGCCGGGACCGAGCGGATGCTCGCGGCGGTCGGCTTCCCCTCGCTGCAGTCACTGGTCGACGCCTGCGTGCCGGAGGGGGTGCGGGACCGGTCGGCCCTGGACCTCCCGGCGGCCGCGGACGAGGCGACGGTGCTGCGGCTGCTGGCTGAACGCGCCGCGGCCAACGACGTCTACACCTCGATGATCGGGCTGGGGTACTCCGGCACCGTCACGCCGGCGGTCATCCAGCGGGCGGTCCTGGAGAACCCCGCCTGGTACACCGCCTACACGCCCTACCAGCCCGAGATCAGCCAGGGCCGGCTCGAGGCGCTGCTCAACTTCCAGACGATGGTGGCCGACCTGACCGGGCTGCCGGTCGCCGGCGCCTCGCTGCTCGACGAGGCCACCGCGGCGGCCGAGGCGATGACGCTGGTCCGCCGGGCCGGGCGGCGCGGGGGCGGGCGGAGCGACGACGACTCCGCCGTCTTCGTCGTCGACGCCGACACCCTGCCGCAGACACTGGCGGTGCTCCGCACCCGCGCCGAGCCGCTCGGCATCGGCCTGCACGTCGCCGACCTGGCCGGCGGGTGGCCTCCCGACCTGCCGCCGGCCGGTGCGTTCGGCGTGCTGCTGTCCTGTCCGGGCGCCAGCGGTGCCGTGCGCGACCACCGGGCGCTGGCCGCCGCCGCGCACGAGGCCGGCGCGGCGGTGGTCGTCGCCGCCGACCTGCTCGCCCTGACCCTGCTGGAGGCGCCGGGGGAGTGGGGCGCCGACGTCGCCTGCGGCACCAGCCAGCGGTTCGGCGTCCCCCTGGGCTACGGCGGACCGCATGCCGGGTACCTCGCGGTCCGGGAGGGCCTGGCCCGCCAGCTGCCCGGCCGGCTCGTCGGGGTGTCGGTGGACGCCGACGGCGACGTCGCCTACCGGCTGGCGCTGCAGACCCGCGAGCAGCACATCCGGCGGGAGAAGGCGACCAGCAACATCTGCACCGCCCAGGTGCTGCTCGCCGTCATGGCCGGCGCGTACGCCGTCCACCACGGTGCCGAGGGGCTGACCGCCATCGCCGCGCGGGTGCACCGCAGCGCCCAGGCACTGGCCGGCTGGCTGCGGGCGGGCGGCGTGGACGTCGTCCACGACCGGTTCTTCGACACCGTGCTCGCCCGGGTGCCCGGCCGGGCCGCCGACGTGGTGGCCGCCGCCGCGCAGCGGCGGGTCAACCTGCGGCTGGTCGACGCCGACACCGTGGGCGTCGCCTGCGACGAGACGACGACCGTCGAGGTCCTGCGGACGGTCGCCGGGGCGTTCGGCGTCCCGGCCGACGACGCCGTCCTGGGCGCGGACGGCGCCGACGCGCTGCCGCCGGAGCTGCGGCGGCGCACCCCGTTCCTCACCCACCCGGTGTTCTCGGCGCACCGCTCGGAGACCGCGCTCCTGCGCTACCTGCGGTCACTGGCCGACAAGGACCTCGCGCTGGACCGCACGATGATCCCGCTGGGCTCGTGCACCATGAAGCTGAACGCGGCGGTGGAGATGGCCGCCGTCACCTGGCCGGAGTTCGCCCAGCTGCACCCGTTCGCCCCCGCGGAGCAGGCCCGCGGCTACCGGCAGCTCATCGACGAGCTGTGCGCCGGGCTGGCCGAGATCACCGGCTACGCGGCGGTGAGCGTGCAGCCGAACGCCGGGTCGCAGGGGGAGTTCGCCGGCCTGCTGGCCATCCGCGGCTACCACCGCTCCCGCGGGGAGGCGCACCGCGACGTCTGCCTGATCCCGTCCTCGGCGCACGGCACCAACGCCGCCAGCGCGGTCATGGCGGGCATGCGGGTCGTGGTCGTCGCCTGCGACGAGGCCGGCAACGTCGACCTCGCGGACCTGCGGGCCCGGGTGGCGGAGCACGCCGACCAGCTCGCCGCGCTCATGATCACCTACCCCTCCACGCACGGGGTCTTCGAGGCCGACATCCGGGAGCTCTGCGCGGCGGTGCACGACGCCGGCGGCCAGGTCTACGTCGACGGCGCCAACCTCAACGCGATGGTCGGCCTGGCGCGGCCGGGCCGGTTCGGCTCCGACGTCAGCCACCTCAACCTGCACAAGACCTTCTGCATCCCGCACGGCGGCGGCGGGCCGGGGGTGGGGCCGATCGGCGTCCGCGAGCACCTGGTGCCGTTCCTGCCGGGACACCCGCTGGTCGACACCGGCGCCTCCGGGCCGGCGGTGTCGGCGGCGCCGTGGGGCTCGGCCGGCATCCTGCCGATCTCCTGGGCGTACCTGCGGCTCATGGGCCCCGACGGGCTGCTGCGGGCGACGGAGCACGCCATCCTGGCCGCCAACTACGTGGCGGCCCGGCTGCGGGAGCACTACCCGGTGCTCTACACCGGCGCGGACGGGCTGGTCGCCCACGAGTGCATCCTCGACATCCGGCCGCTCACCAAGGCCACCGGGATCACCAACGACGACATCGCCAAGCGGCTGGTGGACTACGGCTTCCACGCGCCCACGATGAGCTTCCCGGTCCCCGGGACGCTGATGGTCGAGCCGACCGAGAGCGAGGACGAGGCCGAGCTGGACCGCTTCGTCGAGGCGATGACCGCCATCCGCGGCGAGGTCGAGAAGGTCGCGACCGGCGAGTACGACCGGACCGACAACCCGCTGCGCAACGCGCCGCACACCCTGGGGATGCTGGCGGGGGAGTGGGGCCGGCCCTATCCCCGGGACGTCGCCGTCCACCCGGTGCCGGGCCTGCGGGGTCGCGGCTACCTGCCGCCGGTGCGCCGCGTCGACCAGGCCCACGGGGACCGCAACCTCGTCTGCTCCTGCCCGCCGCCGGAGGCGTTCGCCGAGCCCGGACGCGAGCCCGCCACCCGGCGGCCCGCCCAGGTGCCGGGCGCCGCGGACGACCGGGGGACCGCGGCCGAGCCGGTCCGGGCCGGCGCCCCGGCCTGAACCGCGTTCCGGTGCCGGCCACGGGGTCGGCGGCGGTCGGTCGTGCCCCATCGTGGACCGTTATCCCCAACACACGCGCCGCCGTACCGGGGGCCGTCGGGAGGAGCAGTGAGAAAGGCAGCGAGGAGACGGCGCGCTCAGCCGGCGGTCAGCTGCGGCGTCCGCCAGGAGCGGTGGCCGTCGACGGCGCGGCCGTCGGGGAGCAGCTCGCCGTCGTCGTCGAACAGGACGACGCCGTTGCAGAGCAGGTTCCAGCCCTGCTCGGGGTGGCTGCGTACGACGGCGGCGAGGTCACGCAGGTCGCTGTCGGGCGTGGGGCAGGGCGTGAGGTGGGAACACATCGGGGGTCTCCGATCGGGGCCGGCAGGATGGCCGGTTCACTCAGTGTGCGTGTCCGGTGACCGGACGCTGCGAGTGTGCGCCGCCTCGGGTGTGGCTGTCAGGTGACGAAACTCACCACCTCACCCCATCGGGTCCGTCACGTCTCGCCATGCCGGGCTGCGGGCACCGACCTCAGATCTTGCGGAGCAGCACCCGCCGCACCTCGTGGTCGGCGGCCTTCTGCAGCACCAGCCGGGCGCGGGAGCGGGTGGGCGCGATGTTGTCGCGCAGGTTCGGGCCGTTGACCGCCGCCCAGATCCCCACCGCGGTCTCGCGGGCCTGGTCGTCGGTGAGGCCGGCGAAGCGGTGGAAGTAGGCGTCGGCGTCCTGGAACGCCGTCCGGCGCAGGGCCAGGAAGCGCTCGACGTACCAGCGCTGGATGTCGGACTCGGCGGCGTCGACGTAGACGGAGAAGTCGAAGAAGTCGGAGAGGAAGATGTCGGGCGCGCTGCCGTCGGCGCGGCGGCCGGCCTGCAGGACGTTGAGGCCCTCCAGCACGAGGATGTCCGGCCGGTCCACGACCTGCCGCGCCCCGGGCACGACGTCGTAGGACGAGTGGTCGTACAGCGGGGCGCTCACCACCTCGCGCCCGGACTTCACGTCGGCGAGGAAGCGGACCAGCGCCCGCCGGTCGTAGCTCTCCGGGAAGCCCTTGCGGCCCAGCAGGCCCCGGGCCTCGAGCGCGGCGTTGGGCAGCAGGAACCCGTCGGTGGTCACCAGGTCGACCCGGGGCTGGTCCGGCCCGGCGCCGAGCAGGGTCTGCAGCAGCCGGGCGGTGGTGCTCTTGCCGACCGCGACGCTGCCGGCGACGGCGATCACGTAGGGCACCTTCTCGGTGCTGTCGCCGAGGAACTCGCTGCGCGCCGCCCACAGCCGGCGGCTGGCCTCCACGTGCAGCCGGAGCAGGCCGGCCAGCGGCAGGTAGACGGTGGCCACCTCGTCGAGGTCGATGCGGTCGCCGAGCGTGGCCAGCTCCCCGAGCTCCGCCTCGTCCAGGGGGAGGGCCGTCCCGGCTGCGAGGGCACGCCACGAGGCGCGGTCGAAGACCGCGTAGGGCGAGACCTGGGGTCGTGTCCCTGCCGTCACGGTGCCCATGGTGCCGTCCGTCCGGCACGTCACCCGCCCGGGGGTCGTCCCGGGCCGCTGGGCTCCTGGAGCTCCGCCGCCCGTCTAGGGTGCCGGTGTGGCCACCTCGCCCGGGCTGCTCGAGGACATCGAGCGGTACTTCACCACCGCGGCGCGGACCGACGGCCGCATCGACTCCGTCGGTGCCATCGACGTGCCGGTCGGCAGCCCGGTGTGGCCGCACCCGGCCCGGCCGCGCCGCGGCGAGACCGTCTCCGCCGACGACGTCCGCGCCGTCGTCGAGCGCCAGCGCGCCGCCGGCCTGCCGGTGGCCCTCGAGTGGATCTGCGAGTGCTCCCCGACGGCCGCCGCCGCCGTGCGCGAGGCCGGCCTGGCGGTGGAGGAGTCCCCGCTGCTGGTCGCCGCCGACCCGGTCGAGCTGCTGCTGCCCTCCGGGGTGCGGCTGTACCTGGTCGGCGCCGACGACCCCGAGCTGCCCCGCTACCTGGAGCTGGCCGCCATCGCCTTCGCCCACCCGGGTCCGCGCGCCGACGTCGGCGACCCGGCGGTCGGCGCGGCGCCGGAGTCCCCCCGCACGGCGCGGCTGCGCGAGCGGATCGCCACCGGGCGGACGGTGATGATGGTGGCCGTGGAGGACGGCGAGCCGGTCGCGGTCGGGTCGCACGCGCCGGTCGACGTGGACGGCACCGAGATCAGCGAGATCACCGGGGTGGCGACCCTGCCCCGGCTGCGCGGCCGGGGCCTGGGCGCGGGCCTGGCCTCCGCGCTCGCCGCGCACGCCCGGGAGAGCGCCGACCTGGTGTTCCTCGTGGCCGGGGACGACGACGTCGCCCGCGTCTACGAGCGGGTCGGGTTCGCGCGGCTGGCGACGGTCGGGGTGGCCGACCTGCCCGACGCCTGAGCGTCAGGGAGTCCCCGGCGGCGGGACGGCCGCGAGCGGCCGGGCGGCCGCGCTGAGCGCCGCGCGGCCGGCGTCCCAGCCCACCGACCGCGGCACCTCGCTGAGCAGCACCACCACCAGCCCCTGGACGACGCCGACCGAGTGCAGGTGCCGTTGGCCGCCCAGGCAGCACATCCAGCCCTGCTTGACCGCCGGCGTGGCGGGGGCGGTGCCGAGCAGGCCGAAGCGCTGGTCGAAGCCGTCGGCGCCCTGCGGAGCGGCGGCGGTCATCCAGCCGGTCAGGGTGGCGGCGTCGTCGGGGGCGGCCACGACCGGCAGCGCCGCGAGGAACCGGGCCAGGTCGCGCGCGGTCGTCGTCGTCTCCCCCCACTGTCCCGAGGCCCGCGGCGGAGCGGTGGCGCGCAGGCCGTACCGGACGGCGACCTCCCGGACCAGGCCCGGGCCGTCGAAGCGCACCCACATCTGCGAGGCGGCGGGGTCGCTGGACCGCGCGATCATGTCCTGCAGCGTCGCGAGATCGCCGGGGGAGAGGGCCACCCGACCGGTGCGCGCGCGGTGCAGCAGCCCCTCGGCCACGAACAGCTTGACCAGCGACGCGGTGGGGAACACGCGGTCGGCCTGCCCGTTGTCGGCGGTGGCCGACACCAGCCGGGCGGTGCGGGCCTCCAGCGCCCGCGCGGTCAGGCCCGCCACCCGGCCGTGCTGCGGGGTGATGACGACGGCGAGCGTGCCGGGAGACCCGAACGCGCCGGCGGCCTCGGCGACCGCGTTCCCCAGCGCGGGCGCGCTGGCCGCCGCGGGCCGGGCCGGCAGCGCGGCCAGCGACAGCGCGAGGACCATCACCACCGGCAGCAGCACCGGCACACGGGTGCGCTGCAGGCCGAGTCGGGCGGGCACGGCCCCGGGCATGCCCTCATGGTGCGACCCCCGTGCGAACGGAGGTCAAAACTTCAAGCACCCGAGGCGTGTCCCTCACGCCGCGGAGTCAGTCCTGTGCGTAGGTGGCGACGAGGGTCGCCCGTCCGAGTGTCGAGGTGAACAGGGTGAACCCGAGCACCGCGGGGGTGGTGTCAGGCGTGACGTCGAGGGTCTCGGTGTCCACGGCGTGCACGGTCACGTAGTAGCGGTGCGGTCCGTGCCCGGACGGCGGTGCGGCGCCGACGTACCCGGGGAAGCCGGCGTCGTTGCGCAGCTGCACCGCACCCTCGGGCAGGCCGGACCCCTCCCGGTCGCCGGCACCGCTGGGCAGCGCGGTGACCGACGCGGGGATGTTGGCCACCGCCCAGTGCCAGAACCCGCTCTGGGTGGGGGCGTCGGGGTCGTACACCGTGATCGCGAAGCTCTTGGTGCCCTCGGGGAAGCCCGACCAGGACAGCTGCGGGGAGCGGTCCTCGCCGCCGGCGCCCATGACCCCGCTGACGTGCGGCTGGGACAGCGGCTGCCCGTCGGCGCAGTCGCTGCTGGTCACCTCGAAACCCGGCACCCGGGGCAGGAAGTCGAACGGGTTCGGCGGCGTCGGCCGGTCGGCCATGGCGGTCCTCTCCTCGGACTCGGCGGCGGGGCGGGCGTGCCCCGGGCCGACCCTAGGGCGGGGGAGGGACGGCGCGCGCGTCGGTGATCACCGACGCCCTCCGGACCGGCGGCCGTCCCCGCGCGCCGGTACCGTCGCCCCGTGCTCGGCCTCCCTGGCGTCATCCGCGCCTGCCTGTTCGACCTCGACGGCGTCCTGACGCGCACCGCGACCGTGCACATGGCGGCCTGGAAGCGCACCTTCGACGAGTTCCTCCACCGCCGGGACCCGCAGCTGCCGGAGTTCACGCAGCAGGACTACAACCGCTTCGTCGACGGCAAGCCGCGCCTGGACGGCGTGCGGGACTTCCTCGCCGGCCGCGGGATCACGCTCCCCGAGGGAGGGCCGGAGGACCCCGCGGACGCCGAGACCGTGCAGGGGCTGGGCCGGCGCAAGAACGAGCTGGTCCTGGCCGAGTTGGACGAGCACGGGGTCGAGGTCTACCCCGGGTCGGTGCGGTACCTGCGCGCGGTCAAGGACGCCGGCCTGGCCACCGCCGTCGTCACCGCGTCGGCCAACGGCGCGCAGGTGGTCCAGGCCGGCGGCTTCGCCGACCTCATCGACGCCCGGGTGGACGGCGTCGTCGCTGCCGAGCAGCGGCTGCGCGGCAAACCCGCCCCCGACACCTTCCTCGCCGGGGCGCGGGCGCTGGGGGTGGACCCGGCCGCGGCGGTGGTGTTCGAGGACGCCCTCGCCGGGGTGGCCGCCGGCCGGGCCGGGGACTTCGGCTTCGTCGTCGGCGTGGACCGGGTCGGGCAGTCCGACGCGCTGGCCGCCTCCGGCGCCGACGTCGTCGTCCGCGACCTCGCCGAGCTGATGGGGGAGGAGGGGGCGTGACCCAGGGCCGGCCCACCTTCCCCCTCGAGCCGTGGTCGCTGACCGAGATCGGCCTCGACCACGCCTCGCTGGCCGTCCACGAGTCGATCTTCGCCCTGGCCAACGGGCACCTCGGCATGCGCGGCTCGTTCGAGGAGGGGGAGCCGGTCGTCGTCCCCGGCACCTACCTCAACGGCTTCTTCGAGGAGCGGCCGCTGCCCTACGCCGAGGCCGGCTACGGCTTCCCCGAGCAGGGGCAGACCGTCGTCAACGTCACCGACGGCAAGCTGATCCGGCTGCTGGTCGGTGACACCCCGTTGGACCTGGCCTACGGCGAGATCATCGACCACCGCCGCACCCTCGACCTGCGCCGCGGGGTGCTGCGCCGCACCACCGAGTGGCGCTCGCCCAACGGCCGCACGGTGACGGTGACCAGCACCCGGCTGGTGTCGCTGCGCCGGCGGTCGATCGCCGCCATCGAGTACAGCGTCGAGTGCACCGACGGCCGCGGCGACCTCTACGTGGCCCTGCAGTCGGACCTGCTGGCCAACGAGCCGGTGGACAGCGGCAGCGAGTCCGACGACCCGCGGTCGGCGGCGGCGCTGGCCCGGCCGCTGGTCAACGAGATGGCGGTGGCCCGCGGCCAGCGTGCCGTCCTGGTGCACCGCACCGCGCGCAGCCGGCTGCGCATGGCCGCCGGCATGGACCACGTGGTGGACGTCCCCGACAGCTCCACCCAGGACATCGAGTCCGGCGAGGACCTCGCCCGCTTCACCCTCGCCGCCCGCCTGCCCCAGGGCTCGGCGGTGCGGATGGTCAAGTACCTGGCCTACGGCTGGTCCTCCCGGCGGTCGGCGGCGGCCCTGCGCGACCAGGTCGAGGGGGCGCTGGCGACCGCCAAGCTGGCCGGGTTCGAGCGGCTGCTGCGGGAGCAGCGGGAGGTGCTCGACCAGCACTGGATGCACGCCGACGTCGAGATCGAGGGCGACGACGAGCTGCAGCAGGCGGTGCGGGTCGGCGTCTTCCACCTGCTCCAGGCGGGGCTCCGGGCCGAGCGCCAGCCGATCCCGGCCAAGGGCCTGACCGGACCGGGGTACGACGGGCACACCTTCTGGGACACCGAGACCTACGTGCTGCCGGCGCTCACCTACATCGCGCCGGAGGCCGCCCGCGACGCACTGCGCTGGCGGCACTCGACGCTCGAGCTGGCCCGCGAGCGGGCCCGGGTGCTCGGCCTGCGGGGGGCCGCCTTCCCGTGGCGCACCATCCGCGGCGAGGAGACCTCGGGGTACTGGCCGGCCGGGACGGCGGCCTTCCACATCAACGCCGACATCGCCGACGCCGTCGTCCGCTACCACAACGCCACGCAGGACGAGGAGTTCGACCGCGACGCCGGTGCGGAGCTCTTGATCGAGACCGCCCGGCTGTGGGCCTCGCTGGGCCACTTCGACGAGGAGCACGGGTTCCGCATCGACGGGGTCACCGGCCCCGACGAGTACACCGCCGTGGTCGACAACAACGTCTACACGAACCTCATGGCGCAGCGGAACCTGCGGGAGGCGGCCGCCGCGGTGCAGCGCCAGCCCGACGTCGCCGGCCGGCTCCTCGTGAGCGACGACGAGGTGCGGGACTGGCGGCGCGCCGCGGACCTCATGGCGGTGCCCTACGACACCCGGCTGGGCGTCCACATGCAGTCCGACGCGTTCACCCACCACCAGGAGTGGGACTTCGAGAAGACGCCGCCGGACTGCTATCCGCTGCTCATGCACTACCCGTACTTCGACATCTACCGCAAGCAGGTCGTCAAGCAGGCCGACCTCGTCATGGCGTTGCACCTGCGCGGGGACGCCTTCACCCACGAGGAGAAGGTCGCCGACTTCGCGTACTACGAGGCCCGGACGGTGCGCGACTCCTCCCTGTCGGCGACCCAGCAGGCGGTGGTCGCCGCCGAGGCCGGGCACCTGGAGCTGGCCTACGACTACTGGGGCGAGGCCACCCTCACCGACCTGCAGAACCTGCACGGCAACTCCGGGCACGGCCTGCACATCGCCTCGCTGGCCGGTGGCTGGACCGTCGCCGTCGCCGGGTTCGGCGGGATGCGCGACCACGACGGGCACCTGACCTTCGCCCCCCGGCTGCCCGAGCGGATCACCCGGCTGGGCTTCCGGCTCAACTACCAGGGCCGCTGCCTGGCGGTCATCGTGACGCCCGACCAGGCGACCTACCGGCTGACCGAGGGCGATCCGCTCGATGTCCACCACCACGGCCGCCGGATCACCGTGGACGAGAACGAGTTCACCGCGCAGATCCCGCCGGCCCCGGAGGTGGAGCCGGTGCGCCAGCCGGCCGGGGTGGAGCCGCGGCGGCGCGGGCGCAGCTGAGCTAGCGGAGCAGCCACCAGGCGCCCAGCAGCAGCGCGCCGACGTCCACCAGCAGGAAGACGCCGACCCACAGCGCGGCCGGCAGGTGGGTGAGCCGGGCCAGCTGGTCGGCGTCGGAGTCCGGCGCCGACCGGCGGCGCCGGGACCGCCGCAGCTCCAGCACGGTCTTGGGCGCGGCCAGCAGGAGGAACCAGGTGCCGCCGGCGGCGAAGGCGGCCTGGCCGGCGGGCGGCAGCCACTCGGTGACCGCGAGCACGACCGCGGCGGTGGCCAGCACCGCCCACAGGCCGTACCAGTTGCGGATCTGCACGAGCAGCAGCGCCAGCAGCCCGAGGAGGGCCCAGAGCAGCCCGACCGCGTGCCCGGCGGCGAGCAGCGCGGCGGCGCCGAGTCCGAACAGCGCCGGGCCGGTGTAGCCGGCCGCGCAGGTGAGCACCATGCCGAGCCCGGTGGGCCGGCCGGCGGAGACGGTGAGCCCCGAGGTGTCCGAGTGCAGCCGGATGCCTGACAGCCGCCGTCCGGCGGCCAGCGCGACCAGGCCGTGCGCGCCCTCGTGGGCGATGGTCACGACGGTGCGCGCCGGCCGCCACAGGGCGGGGGAGAGGACGACGAGCGCGGCGGCGGCCAGCGCGCCGAGGAGCACCGCAGCGGGCAGCTCGGGCACCGGCGCGGTGACCCGGGCCCAGAACCGGGCGACGACGTCCACGGCGCCGAGTCAACCGCACCGGCCTGGATCCTCGCGGAGGCTCACCCTACTGCCGTTATCCCCAACACACGTTCACCCTTGCGTCCGCCGGCGGTACAGCACGGCGGCGAGCACAGCGAAGGCGCCGAGGAGCCCGGCCGACCAGGCCAGCGCGATCGGCCCCGAGGCGCCGATCGGCGTGCCGGTGAGCAGTCCGCGGACGGTCTCGATGACCGGGGTGATCGGCTGGTGCTCGGAGATCGTCCGGAGCGCGGCGGGCATCGTGTCGGTCGGCACGAACGCGCTGCTGAGGTAGGGGAGGAACAGCATCGCGAAGGTGAGGGCGTTGGCCGACTGCACGCTGGAGGCGATCGCGCCCAGGCCCGCGGCCAGCCAGGACAGGGCCAGCACGTAGAGCAGCAGCAGGCCCAGCGCGGCCAGCCACTCGACCGGCCCGGCGTCGGGGCGGAACCCCATGGCCACGGCGCCGGCGATCACCACCGCGGTGGCCAGGGCGTTGCGGGCGACGCTGGCCACCACGTGCCCGGTGAGCAGCGCCGAGCCGGCGATCGGCATGGAGCGCAGCCGGTCGACCATGCCGCCGGTCATGTCGGCCGCGACCGCGGTGGCCGTGGACGCCGCGCCGAACCCGACGCAGAGCAGCACGATGCCGGGCACGACGTAGTCGACGTAGGCGGCGCGGGTGGCGATCGCCCCGCCGAACACGTACACGAACAGCGCCATCATCAGCAGCGGCAGCACGACCGCCATGACCAGGGCCTCGACGTCGCGGCGGGACAGCCGGGTGCAGCGGCCGACCAGGGTGAGGGACTCGCCGACGGCCGCGGCGGCCCGCCGGCTCAGGGGGACGGTGGGGGAGAGGGTGTGCATCGGAACTCCTCGGGTCGACCGGTCAGGCGGGGACGGGCGCGGAGACGGGGGCGGGCGCCGGCGCCGTCCCGGTGAGGGCGAGGAAGACGTCGTCGAGGGTCGGGCGGGCCGTGGCCACGCGGTCCACCGGGATCCCGGCGTCGTGCAGGTCGGCCAGCACCCGGCGCACGTGCGTGGCGCTGCCGTCGGAGGGGAGGGACGCGGTCAGCGGGGCGGCGTCGGCCAGCGCGCCGGGGAGGTGGGCCAGGGCCGACCGGCGGGCCGCGGCGTCGGGGAAGGAGAGCACCAGCCGCTCGCCGCCGATCCGGGCCTTGAGCGCGTCGGCGGTGCCGTCCGCGGCCACCCGGCCGCCGTCCAGCAGCACGATCCGGTCGGCCAGCCGGTCGGCCTCCTCCAGGTACTGCGTGGTCAGCACGATCGTCGTGCCGCCGCGGACCAGCTCGCCGACCGCCGTCCACACCGCCGTCCGGCTGACCGGGTCCAGGCCCGTCGTCGGCTCGTCGAGGAACAGCACGCGCGGCGGGGCGACCAGGCTCATGGCCAGGTCCAGCCGGCGCCGCATGCCGCCGGACCAGGTGACCGTGCGGCGGTCGGCGGCGTCGACGAGGTCGAAGCGCTCGAGCAGCTCGGCGGCGCGCCGGGCGGAGCCGGCCCGCCCCAGGTGCCGCAGCGCGCCGATCATGACCAGGTTCTCCCGGCCGGTCTGCTGGTCGTCGACGGCGGCGAACTGGCCGGTCACGCCGATCACGCGACGCACCGCGGCCGGCTCGGTGGCCACGTCGAAGCCCGCGACGGTGGCCCGGCCGCCGTCCGGGCGCGCCAGCGTCGTCAGCAGGCGGACGGTGGTGGTCTTGCCGGCGCCGTTGGGGCCGAGCAGGGCCAGCACGGTCCCCTCGCCGACGGCGAGGTCGACGCCGTCGAGCACCCGGCGCGCACCGTAGGACTTGCTCAGGCCGTGGGCCTCGACGATCACGGTTACCTCCACGGTTATGCGTACGCGATACGCGAAAAAGCGTATGGGATACGCTCGGACCGTGACAAGCCCTCCGGTCCTGCCCGACGACGTGGCCCTGCTCTGGGGACGTCGCGGTGCCGGGCGCCGCGGCCGCCGGCCCGCGCTCACCGTCGCGGACCTCACCCGCGCCGCGGTCGCGGTCGCCGACGCGGAGGGGCTGGCCGCGGTGTCCATGGCCCGGGTCGCCGCCGAGCTGGGCAACGCGACCATGGCGCTCTACCGGCACGTGCGCAGCAAGGAGGAGCTGCTGCTGCTCATGGCCGATGCCGCCGTCGAGGAGCCGCCGCCGGGCCTGGGGGAGGGGGACTGGCGGCAGCAGCTGACCGCGTGGGCAGCGGCCGTCCTCGCCGTCCTGCGCCGCCACCCCTGGTTCCGCGACATCCCGATCAGCGGGCCTCCCATGGGGCCGGGCAACCTGGCCTGGCTCGACCGCGGGCTCGCGGCGCTGGAGGGCTCGCCCCTGGATGACGGCGAGCGGCTCGCCGTCATCACCGGCCTGATCACGCTCGTCCACGGGGAGGCGCGGCTGGCCATCGACCTCGAGCGCGGCTTCGCCGCCGACCCCGAGGCCGCCGGGCGCGGCTACGGGGCGACCCTCGGGTCGCTGCTGGACCCCGCGCGCTTCCCGGCCCTCGCCCGGGCGGTCGCCTCCGGGGTGTTCGACGCGCCGCCGCCGGCGGACGCCGCCTCGCTGGGCGGCGAGCTGGAGGAGGCCTTCCGGTTCGCCCTGGACCGCTACCTCGACGGCGTCGCCGCGTACGTCGCCCGGCGGGGAAGTCGGTCGACCGGACGACCGCCGTCCTGACACCCTCGCGGGGTGGACCTGCTCGGGTCGCTGCCGGCCTTCGTGCTGGCCGTCGTGCTCATCGCGGCCTCACCGGGGCCGGCGATGGCGCTGATCGTCCGCCGGGCCGCGCTCCGCGGACTGTCCGGCGCGGTGCCCACCGTGCTCGGCCTGGAGCTGGGGCTCTACGCCTGGGCGCTGGTCGCCGGCGCCGGGTTCGCCGCTCTCGTCGCGGCGTCCGAGGTCGGCTACCTGGTGCTGCGGGTGGTCGGCGCGGCCGTGCTGCTCATCCTCGGCATCCGCGCCTGGCGCGCGGCCTGGCGGGACCGCGGGCAGCCCGACGTCCCCGCCGCGCCGGCCGGCCGGCCGGGACGGCGGCGCTGGTGGACGGCGTTCGGTGAGGGGCTGGTCGTGCAGCTGGCCAACCCGAAGGCCGCCGTCTTCATGCTCGCGTTCTATCCGCAGTTCGTCCCGGCCGACGGCCCGGTCTTCGCGACCACCGCCCTGCTCGGGCTGCTGCAGATCACCCTGGAGACCGGCCTGTACCTGGCCCTGGCGGCCGGCGTGGCCCGGGCCGGGACCTGGTTCCGGCGGCCGCGGATCCGCCGGCGGCTGGAGGTGGTCAGCGGATCGGTGCTGGTGGCGCTCGGCGTCCGGGTGGCCGTCTCCAGCCGCTGAACTCGCGCCGTCAGGGGCGGCGCCAGTGCGGGTCGCGGCCGGACAGCCGCAGCGCCCGCTCGAAGGTCGGCGTCGCGTCGTCGACCGGCAGCTCGGCGGCGAAGCCGCCGTACTCGCGGAACAGCGCGCCGTGCTCGACGACCAGGTCGAGGACGAGCCGGGCCGTCTCCTCGCCGACGGCGAGGTCCTGGCCGGTCGCGCGGGCGACGTCCCAGCCGTGCACGGTGAGCTCCTTGACCAGCATCCCGGCCACCGTGTCGGCGGGGACCGACATGCCCCCGAGGTCGATCTCGCCCTCCCAGGCGGCCGGCTCGCGCCACGCGGCCAGGGCGCGGTCGAGCTGGGCGGCGTACTGCTCGGGCCAGTCGGGCTCGGCGGCGAAGTCGCGGGCGGCCAGGTCGTCGGGGATCGGCTGCCGCCGGGCGCGGCACTCGAGTCCGTGGGCGCTGTAGAGCACCCAGTGGTCGACCAGGGCGCGCAGGTCCCACTCGGCGTCGGGGGTGGGGGAGTCCAGCGGCGCCCCGGCGGCACCGCGGGCGATGCGGGCGGCCTCCCCGGCGGCCTCGGCCAGCCGGTCGTAGAGGGCGGGCAGCGTCGTCGTCATGGACCCGACGCTAGGGACCGGCGCCCGGCGGCGTCTTGGAGGAACGCGACGCGGCCTCACGGGCGTACCGGGCCGGGGGAGTGCCCACCGCCGCGGTGAAGTCGCGGACCAGGTGCGCCTGGTCGCTGTAGCCCAGCTCGGCGGCGACCAGGGCCCAGTCGACGTCCCCGGTCAGCGCCCGCTCGGCCACCTCGCGCAGCCGGGCCGCCCGGATGACCTGCTTGACCGGCAGGCCGACGACGTCGGCGAACGCCCGCTGCAGGGCCCGGACGCTGCGGCCGGTGCGCTCGGCGAGGTGGTCGACCCGTGTGACGGTCCGGTCCGCCTCGACGAGCGCCACGGCGGCGTCCAGCTCGGCGGCGCCCGGCACGGGGGAGCGGGGCAGGCCCAGCAGCCAGTCCTCCAGCACCTCCCGCGCGGCTGCCAGGTCGGCGGCCGCCGCGACGTCGCCGGGCAGGGACGCCGGGACCGCCAGCAGGTCCCCGGCCGGGAGCACCCGGTCGCGCAGCGAGCTGACCGGCCGGTCGACCAGCGACCGGAAGGCGGCCGGCCGGAACCGCACCGCCGACACGGTGGCCGTGCCGGTGAGCGGCCGGCGGTAGGTGCCGGACACCGGACCGGTCAGCCAGACGCCGTCCGGCTCCACCGACACGTTGACGGCGGGGTAGGAGAGGACCAGCGAGTCGTAGGTCGCCCCGGGCGGCAGCGCCCACGACACCCGCCAGTACAGCGCGACCAGGTCGGCCAGCCGCTCCGTGGGCGGCAGCCGGTCCAGCCCGTAGGGCATCGCCGTCGGCCGGACGATCCCCCGGGTACCGCGAGCCGCGCCGACGACGGACACGGGGGACCCGGTCAGAGCGCCTGGGTCAGGTCGCGGGTCGACGGCGCCGCCGCCTCCCTGCGGACCGCCAGCCGCCGGCGACCCGTGTCGAGCAGCCGCCGGACGATGACCGGGACCATGCGCGCACCCATGGCCAACCAGGGCCGCAGGTCGTCGCGGGCGAACCAGGCCAGCTCCGTGCCGGCCCGCCGCCGGGGGAGCGGCGGGAGCGTCCGCGGCTGCCGCCCGTATCCCAGTCGCGCGGGGAGGTCGAAGTTCTCGGCGACGAACCGCCGGCCCTCGACCTGCTCGCCGGCGGGCACCGGCTGGCCGGTCAGGTCGAGGTACTGCGCCCGGACGACGTCGACGCCTCCCCGGGTCTCGAACAACCGGAACTGGGCCCCGACGCGCGGGTTGAAGTCCAGCAGCTTGTACCGCCCGTCGCGCCGGTCGTAGCGCCAGTCGAGGTCCAGGATCCCGCGGTAGCCGATCTGCGCGGCGAAGTCGGCCGCGAGCGCGGCCAGTTCGGCGTTGTCGACCACGACCGCGCTCGTCGTGATCCCGGCGTGCGGCGGCCACGACCGCACCTTGACGCCGGTGAAGAGGACCTCGGGGGTGGAGGTGCTCCCGAGGTAGCCGTGCACGATCCAGTCCTCGGCGTGCTCGCGGGGGAGGTACTCCTGCAGCAGGACGCCGGGGTCGTCGGGCCAGCGGGCGGCCAGCCGCAGCAGCTGGTCCGGGCTCTCGACCACGGTCGTGGAGCCGACCGCCGGCGCACGCAGCCGGCCGAACGGCTCCCGGTTCTTGGCGACGACGGGGAAGCGGGCGGTGCGCGCGAAGTCCTCGACCTCGGCGGGGGACCGCGGGCAGACCGCGTCGGCGTCGGGGACCTCGTGCTTCTGGCAGAGCTCGTGCAGGCCGTACTTGTCGGCCACCCGCCGGGCCAGTCCGGGGTCGGCCGCCCGGGGGTACAGGAACGCCCCGGCCAGGTCGTCGGCCCGCTCGGCCAGCAGCACCGCCGCCTCGTCGTCGGTGGGGAGGAGGACGGCGGGCCGCCCGATGTCGCGGCCGATCCGGAGCAGCCCGTCGACCAGCGCCTGCGGGTCCTCCAGACCGGTGGTCGGCCAGGGCACGTGCCCGCTCAGGTACCGCGACACCGCGGCCGGGGTGAAGCGGTCCTCGGTGATGGCGAAGACCGGCACCCCGAGGCGTCCCAGCGAGCGGATGGCGCCCACCCCGCCGTGGTGCAGCGGGTACCGGCCCAGCTTGACGATCAGCACGGGCGTCGAGGTGTCGACGAGCCGCCCGGCCACCGTCGCCGACCCGCCGCCGGGGTGCACGGAGCGTCGGCGGCGGACGTGCTGGGCCCTCCGGCTGTCGTTCATCGCAGTTCCCCCATGTGGTCGGGCACGCGTCCTCACGCGCTCCGGCGGGGAAACGGTTGCGTGGGGCACCGAAGGGTGCGGCACCGCAGATGCGGAGTCAAGGCGTCCGGAGCCGAAACGGCACCGTTCCCGACAGGAACACCGGTCCGGGTGGATCAGGTGGTCTGCGTGAGGTTGACGACGTTGCCGTCGGGGTCCGTCACGTGGGCGACCCGCTGGCCCCAGGGCATGTCGTTGGCGGGGCCGGGGGCCGCGCCGCCGAGGGCCGGGACCCGGGACAGCGCCGTGTCGACGTCGTCCACCTCGATGCTCAGCAGCATCCGGCCGGGCTCGCCGGGGACGACCGACCCGTCGGACGAGAGCCCGAGCTCGGAGTCGCCGACCTGGAGGCCGACGTAGAACGCCGGGCCGTCGTCGGGGAAGCGCATCGTCTCGGTGGCGCCCAGCAGGCCGGTGTAGAAGGCGAGCAGCCGATCCAGGTCGCGGGTGACGATGATCGGACGGATGGTGGCCGGCACGGTGGGCTCCTCGCGGTCGGTGGGGATCGGCGGGCGTCATCCTGGCGGAGGGGGACGACATCCGGCGGGGCGATTGACTTAGCCAGGGTTAGCCATACCCTGGAGCCATGACCAGGACCGTCAACGTCCACGAGGCGAAGACGCAGCTCTCCCGGCTGCTGGAGGCGGTGGAGGCGGGGGAGGACGTCGTCATCGCCCGGGCCGGGAAGCCGGTGGCCCGGCTGGTGCCCGCGGGGATGCGCCGTGAGCCCCGGGTGCCCGGCTCGTGGCGCGGGCGGGTCGTCGTCGCCGACGACTTCGACGAGACGCCGGAGAGCGTCCTGGCCGCCTTCCGCGGCGAGTCGGATCGGTGAGCCTGCTCCTGGACACGCACGTGCTGCTGTGGTGGCTCGGGGACGACGACCGGCTGACGCCGCCGATGCGCACGGCGATCGAGGACCCGCAGACCTCGGTCGCCGTGTCCGCCGCGTCGGCGTGGGAGATGGCGATCAAGGCGGCGCTGGGCAAGCTGTCGGCCCCGGACGACCTGGGGGCGCAGCTGGCCCACAACGGCTTCGAGTCGTTGCCGGTCACGCTCGAGGACGGCCTGGCCGCCGGCGCACTGCCGCGACACCACGAGGACCCGTTCGACCGCATGCTCATCGCCCAGGCGGCGCGGCGGCGGCTGGTGGTCGTCACCGCGGACCGGCGCTTCGCCGACTACGACGTCCTGACCCTGGCGTAGCCCGCCGGGGAGCGGGGCCGCGCCGCACTACTTGACATAATGTGCATTATCGGCGTAGCGGGGACGGTGGTCGAGAGGGGCTGGAACGCCGGTCCCGGGCGCCGCACCCGGAGCTCATCCGCGTCGCCGCACGCGCGTGCGGACGACCGGTGACCGCCGGTCGACGTCGGCACGGGCGCCGCGGCGACGTCCGCGGTCGCTGTCGATCCCGTCGCGTCACCGCTCGGCGCCGCCCGTCGCGCCCGATCGGTTCTGCCCGCCCGGCCGAGCCCTGTGCGACCGGTCCGGCCCGTCGCGCCGGCCGCCCCGTGCTGTCTGCCGGCCGGCCGGTCCACGCGGCGACCACCCGACCCGCAGGCCATCCGCCCGCCAGGCACCGTCCGGCCGCCGGTGCCCTCGGGTGCCCGCCCCTTCCCCGAACCGCTGACCCACCGGTCATTACGTCACAGTGACGGAAACACCGGTGGGTGGGCTGTTCGACGGGCGGGCCGACCGGCTGCTGCCTAGGGTCGGAGCATGCAACTCCGACGACCGATCGCCGCACTGATGACCGCCCTGGCGCTCTTCGGAGGCGGCGCGACGATGACCGCCTGCCAGGCCGCCGGGCAGGACCAGCGCGACGGCACGAGCGACGAGGAGGAGATCAACACCGACACCGACGACGAGAACGACCCCTCGTCGGACAACGTCCCCGACCTCAGCGATCCCGAGGACGGGGTGGAGCAGGGCGAGGGCGAGGAGGAGGACGACGGCTGACGGCCCGCCAGCGATCAGCCGGCGCGCTCGGAGACCCAGAGCTTGTCGAGCCGGCCGGTCGAGTGGACCAGGTCGGCCAGGGTGCGCTCCAGTTCGGCCTTGGTCGGCCGCTCGCTCAGCAGGGTCTGGACGTCCTCGAGCGCGCAGCGCAGCTGGTACAGCCGGTCCTGCAGGCCGTCGAGCTCGGCGCGGGTGACGAGTACGACGTCGCCGGACAGCCCGGCCTTCGCCGTCGCCGTCCGCTGCTCGTAGGCACGCTGCCGGCACGCCTGACCGCAGTACTGGCGGGGACGGCCCACCGACCCCTGACTCGGCAGCACCCGGCGGCACCAGCCGCAGCGGCGCTCACTGCCGCTCCCCCGGCGGGGGCTGGGCAGCGCGGAATCGGTCGTCGCCTCCTCGTCGGTTCCCTGAGCGGTGAGTTGCTTGGCCACGCAGCGCACGGTAGACGGCCCCACCGACAGACCCGGGGGACACGCCCGACACGACGGCGAGCGGTCGCCGGACAGGGAGGAGCGCGGTGTCCGAGCAACGGACGGCGGGGTTCGACGCGCTGACCGAGGAGGCGCTGCGGGCCTCCGGCGCCCTGAAGTGGACCCGCTACGGCCCGGCGATCGGTGCGTTCGTCGCCGAGATGGACTTCGGCACCGCGCCGGAGGTCGCCCGCGTGCTGCACGCGGCGGTCGACCGCGGCGCCATGGGCTACCTGACGCCGGAGGCCGCGACGGCGATGGCCCGCGCCTGCGCGGGCTGGTACGCCGACCGCCACGGCTGGCCGGTGCCGCCGGAGTGGATCACCCCGCTGTCCGACGTCCTGGCCGGCCTGCAGGCCGCGGTGGAGCACTTCACCCCGCCGGGCACCCCGATCGTCCTGCCCACCCCGGCCTACATGCCCTTCCTCGTCGTTCCCCGGCTGCTGGGCCGGGAGCTGGTCGAGGTGCCGATGGTGGAGCGGGACGGCCGGGTCACCTACGACCTCGACGGCCTGGAGCGGGCCCTGACCGGTGGCGGGCTGCTGGTGCACACCAACCCGCACAACCCGCTGGGCCGGGTGTTCACCGAGGACGAGCAGCGGGCGCTGGCCGACGTCGTCGAGCGGACCGGCTCCCGGGTGTTCGCCGACGAGATCCACGCGCCGCTGGTGTACCCCGGTGCGGTGCACCGGCCCTACGCCGCCCTCTCCCCCGCCACGGCGGGGCACACCGTCACGGCGACGTCGGCGTCCAAGGCCTGGAACCTGCCCGGGCTGAAGGCCGCACAGCTGGTGCTGTCCAACCAGGCCGACGCCGACCACTGGGCGCGGGTGGGCTTCTTCGCGGTGCACGGCGCCTCCACCCTCGGGGTGCTCGCGGCCACCGCCGCCTACACCGAGGGCGCGGCGTGGCTGGCCGACGTCCTGGACTACCTGGACGGCAACCGGCGCCGGCTGGGCCAGCTGCTGGCCGAGCGGCTGCCGCAGGTCCGCTGGACCCCGCCGGAGGGCACCTACCTCGCCTGGCTGGACTGCCGCGCGCTGGAGCTGCCGACGTCGGCCGGGGCGTTCTTCCTCGAGCGCGCCGGGGTGGCCCTGGTCGACGGCCCCGAGTGCGGCGCACCCGGCGCCGGGCACGTGCGGCTGAACCTGGCCACTCCGCGCCCGGTCCTGGAGCGGATCGTGGACCGCATGGCGGCCGCGGTCGAGGGTCGCACGGCCGGGACCCCGGGGGCGCGACGGGCGGGTGGGACGAGGCCCTGACCGGCGCGGGGACCTGCGCAGCTAGCGTGTCGGCGTGGTCCCGGTGCGGTACGCCTTCCTCGACGGGCCCACCCCCATCGCCATGGCGCACCGCGGCGGCGCGATCGAGCACCTCGAGAACTCGATGCCGGCCTTCGAGGCGTGCGTCGCCCTGGGCTACCGGTACCTGGAGACCGACGTCCGGGTCACCTCCGACGGGGTGCCGGTCGTCTTCCACGACCCTGTCCTGGACCGGGTGACCGACCGGACCGGGCGGGTCGACCAGCTGCCGTGGCGGGAGGTCTCCGCGGCCCGCATCGGCGGCCGCGAGCCCATCCTGCGGCTCGACGAGCTGCTCGGCGCCTGGCCCGACACCCGGTTCAACCTCGACATCAAGGCCCCGGGCGTGCTGGCGCCGCTGGTCCGCACGGTGCGCCGGCTGCAGGTCGAGGACCGGATCTGCCTGGCCTCGTTCTCCGACGCCCGGATCGCCGCGGCCCGGCGGCTGTTCGGCCCCTCGGTGTGCACCTCCCTGGGCCCACGCGGGGTGGCGGCGCTGCGACTGTCGTCCTACTCCCCCCGCGCGGCCGGGCTGGTCCGCATCGAGGCCGGCTGCGCGCAGGTGCCGCTGCAGCTGGGCGGGCGCGCGCTGGTCGACGAGCGGTTCGTCGCCGCCGCGCACGCCCGCGGCCTGCAGGTGCACGTGTGGACGGTGAACACCGAGGAGGAGGCGACGACGATGCTCGACCTCGGCGTCGACGGCGTGATGACCGACCGCCCGGCGCTGCTGCGCGGCCTGCTGGAGGCGCGCGGGCAGTGGGTTTCCCGGTGACCCTCGGCCGGCGGCTCCGGACCTGGCGGCCGGCCCCGCCGCCGCTCCCCGGCGACGTGGCGCACCTCGTGGGCCCCGACGACCCGGAGTGGTTCGCCCGCGAGATCGCCATCGCGGCGAGCCCGCCGTGGTGGTTCTGGCGGTTCATGCTGCGGCGGTTCTCCTGGCTGCCCAGCGTGTTCGGCCGCCTGCAGGTCACCGGGTCGATCCCGCAGGAGTGGCTCCGAGGCCCGCTGCTGCTGGCGGTCAACCACATCGGCGACTTCGACACCTTCGTCGTGGCCGCCGCGCTGCACCGGGCCGGGGTGGTGCCGCGGTTCATGGTCGCCGGCGGGATCCTGCGCGCCCCGGTGGTGGGGCCGCTGCTGGAGCGCGCCGGCGGCATCCGGGTCGACCGGGGCACGGACGTCGCCGCGCACGCGCTGACGGTGACGCAGGTGGCCCTGGCCCACGGCGGCCACGTCGTCGCCTATCCCGAGGGCCGGGTCGGGCTCTCCCCCGACGGGTGGCCCGAGCGCGGGCGCACGGGCCTGGCGCGCATGGCGCTGGCCGCCGGCGTCCCGGTGATCCCGGTGAGCCAGTGGGGCGCCCACGAGGTGCTGCAGTACGCCAACGACTGGGGCAAGCTGCGCACCCTGCTGCGCGCGTTCTGGCGGCAGCCGGCGCTGCGGGTGCACATCGGTCCCGCGGTCTTCTTCGAGGACCTGCAGCCGGGCCGGGTCGGCGACGCCAACCGCGCCCGCACCCGCATCGCCGCGGCCATCACCCGCGGGCTGGTCCCCCTGCGGGCCGGGGAGCCCACCGACCGCCCCGCCCACCTGGACCCGACGCGGCCGACGACGGCCACCGCCGCGTTCCCCGGTGGCGTCGTCCCCGACGACATCCCGTGACCGGCCCGTGCTGGACCGGTCACCCTCCGGCTGACACCCTGCGCCCGTGACGACGGCCGCCGACCCGACCGCCCCCTCCGCCGACCGGGCCCTGCGCCGCGAGCGCTTCGGCTGGTACTCCTACGACTGGGCGATGTCGGTGTTCAACACCAGCGTCACCACGGTCTTCCTCGGGCCCTACCTGACGTCGGTCGCCGAGGACGCCGTCGGCCCCGACGGGCGGCTGCCGGTGCTGGGCCTGTCGATCCCCCCGGGCAGCTGGTTCTCCTACGTGCTGTCGGTGTCGGTGGTGCTGCAGGTGCTCGTCCTGCCGCTGACCGGCGCCGTCGCCGACCGCACCGGCCGCAAGCGGCAGCTGCTGGCCGGGTTCGCCGCCCTCGGCGCGGTGGCCACCACCGGGCTGTTCTTCGTCGCCGACGGCCGCTACCTGCTGGGCGCGGCGCTGTTCGTCGTCGCCAACATCAGCTTCGGGGCGGCAACGGTCGTCTACTACTCCTGGCTGCCCGACCTCGCCGGCCCCGACGAGCGCGACGCGGTCTCCAGCCGGGGCTGGGCCTTCGGCTACGTCGGCGGCGCGCTGCTGCTCGCCGTCCACCTCGGGCTGGTGCTGGGCGCGGAGTCGCTGGGCCTGACCACCGGGGAGGCGGTGCGCATCTGCCTGGCCAGCGCCGGCCTGTGGTGGGGGGCGTTCACCGTCTTCACCGTGTCCCGGCTGAGGAACCGGCCCGTCCGCGAGACCGGCGTCCGGCCGCGCAGCGGCTTCCGGCAGCTGGCGACGACGATGCGCGAGATGCGGGCCTTCCCGCTGACGCTGTGGTTCCTCGGCGCCTACCTGCTGTTCAACGACGGCGTCCAGACGGTGATCTCGCTGTCGGCCACGTACGCCACCGAGGAGCTGGGGCTGGAACAGTCGGTGCTCACCGGCGCCATCCTGATGGTCCAGGTGGTGGCGATCGCCGGCGCGCTGGGGCTGGGCCGGCTGGCCGCCCGGTACGGCGCGAAGCGGATCATCCTGGGCGCCCTCGTGGCCTGGATCGTGGTGCTGGTGGCCGCCTACTTCCTCGAGGCCGGCGCGGTCGGGCAGTTCTACGCCCTCGCCGCCGTCATCGGGCTGGTGCAGGGCGGCACGCAGGCCCTGTCGCGGTCGCTGTTCAGCCAGCTCATCCCGGCCGGCAAGGAGGCCGAGTACTACGGCTTCTACGAGATCAGCGACCGCGGGACGAGCTGGCTGGGCCCGCTGGCGTTCGGGCTGACCTACCAGCTGACCGGCTCCTACCGGCTGGCCATCGTGAGCCTCGTCGTGTTCTTCGTGGCCGGCTTCGTCGCGCTGGCCGCCCTGCCGATCCGCCGCGCCGTCGTCGCGGCCGGGAACACCCCACCGGAGCGACTGTGAGTTCCGCCCTCGAGGTCGACGCCCGCAGCGGCCGGGTGCTGTCCGCCGTCCCGGTGGCCGGCGACCGGCGCCGGCACCCCGCCCCGGCGCACCTGCGGTTCTTCCACGGCCCCATGGACTGCGGGAAGTCGACGCTCGCCCTGCAGGTCGACCACAACCAGAGCCGGCAGGGCCGCAGCGGGCTGCTGCTGACCCAGGGCGACCGGTCGGCGCAGCCGCGGATCAGCTCCCGGGTGGGGCTGTGCCGGGAGGCGGTGGAGGTGGACGTCGGCACCGACCTGGTGCTGCTGGTCCGCGAGCGCTGGGCCGGCGGCACCCGCGTGGACTACCTGATCGTCGACGAGGCGCAGTTCCTCACCGCCGCCCAGGTCGACCAGCTGGCCGAGCTGGTGGACGAGTCGCACGTCGACGTCTACGCCTTCGGGCTCACCACCGACTTCCGCACCCGGCTGTTCCCCGGCACCCAGCGGCTGCTGGAGGTCGCCGACGACGTCCAGCGGGTGCAGGTGGAGGTGCTGTGCTGGTGCGGGCTGCCGGGCCTGCTCAACGCCCGCGTGGTGGACGGCGCGATGGTCCGGGAGGGCGAGACGGTCGTGGTGGCCGACACCGCGCCCACCCCGGCACCCGGCGAGCGCGACGCCGAGGTGCACTACCAGGTGCTCTGCCGGCGGCACCACGTCCTGGGCCAGCTGGGCCCGACGGCGGCCGGTCCGGGGCAGCTGGCCCTCCCCTGATCACCCGTCCGGGGGTGCCTGCACGTCGCTATACCACCCCATGAGATGATCTGGAACCGACTCCGCGGAATCTCTTCGCGAAATCTGTCGTTGGTTCTTTCGACTGCGCCGTCCGGTGGGTACCCCTGCCTGCGACGACGTGTTCGGACCGACACCACCAGCACGAGAGGACGGTGTGCCATGGGCGAGCGTTCCCTGCGGGGTAGCCGACTGGGCAGCGTGAGCTACGAGACCGAGCGGAACACCGCGCCGATCGAGCGGCAGTACGCGGAGTACCGGTGCCCTTCGGGTCACCTGTTCAGCGTGCCCTTCGCTGACGACGCCGAGCTCCCCGACACGTGGGAGTGCAAGTTCGACGGTTCCGCGGCCAAGCTGGTCGGTGGCGCCGAGCCGGCCCCCAAGAAGGTCAAGCCGCCGCGGACCCACTGGGACATGCTCCTGGAGCGCCGTTCGGTCGAGGACCTCGAGGAGGTCCTGGCCGAGCGCCTCGAGGTGCTGCGCGGCCGGCGGACCCGCGCCAGCTGAGCGAAGACCCCTCCGCCCGCGCGGAGGGTGCACGTCACGAACGGCCCCGGTGGGACTCCCCCACCGGGGCCGTTCCGCGTCCCGGCCGGGGACCGCGCCGTGACCGTGACGTCGGCATCCGGACCAGCCTGCCCTTCCCGGGTGCCGTCCGCCTAGCGGCCGGCCGGCTCGTCCCGCACGACCTCACCCTCGATCACCAGCGGCGGCCCGGCCGGCCGCGGGCCGGGTGCGGGCACCCCCTCGGCCCGGCGGCTGCGGACGTGCACCGGCCCGCGCAGCTGCACGGGCAACCGGTCGGCCAGCACCCGGGCCAGCAGCCCGCGGACCAGGAACCGGGTCGGCGGCAGCAGGCACAGCAGGCCCACGACGTCGCCCAGGAACCCGGGCAGCACCATGAGCAGCCCGCCCACGGCGATCAGCCCGGCGTCCCCGAGGGCGCGGCCGGAGGGCCGGCGCTCCCGGGCACGCTCGCGCAGCTCGGTCAGGGCCCGGGTGCCCTGCCGGGCCAGCAGGGCCCAGCCCAGCACGCTGGTGGCCAGGGCGGCCAGCAGCGTCCAGCCCACCCCGAGCCACGAGGCGACCAGGATGAACACGGCCACCTCGGCCAGGGGGCCCAGCCCGGCCAGCACCCGCAGACGGCGTCCCACGGCTCTCCTCGGCCCGCCCGTGCCGGCGGCCCCGGCCCGCCTACCGGACCGCTGTCGACCGCCCGCCGTCGCGGACCCGTCCCGGTACGGGGCGGGGGACCCGGCCCGGCAGCCGGTCGGCCAGCCGGTCCAGCAGGCCCCACCAGGTGACCCGTACCAACGCCTCTCCAACGATCGAACCGCTCATCTTGCTCCTGCCGAACCGGCGTTCGGTGAAGGTGATCGGCACCTCCACCACGCGGGCGCCCGCGCGGACCGCCCGCCAGGCCCAGTCGACCTGGAAGCAGTAGCCCTGGCTGGCGACGTCGTCGAGGGGCAGCCGGTCCAGCAGGTCGGCCCGGACGGCGCGGTACCCGCCGGTCGCGTCGGCCAGCGGCAGCCGCAGCGCCCAGCGGGTCCACAGGTTGCCGGCGCGGGACAGCAGCAGCCGGTGCCGCGACCAGCCCGCCACCCGCCCGCCCGGGACGTAGCGGGAGCCCAGCGCCAGCTCCGCGTCCGCGAGCGCGGCCAGCAGGTCGGGCAGCTGCTCGGGGTGGTGGGAGCCGTCGGCGTCCATCTCCACCAGGACGTCGTAGCCGCGCGCCCGGCCCCAGCGGAAACCGGCGACGTAGGCCGGGCCCAGGCCGGTCTTGACCGGCCGGCGCAGCACGTGCACCCGCGGGTCGCGAACGGCCAGCTCCTCGGCCAGCTCCCCCGTGCCGTCCGGCGAGCCGTCGTCGACGACCAGCGCGTGCGCCTCCGGCACGCTGCGGTGCAGCCGGTCCAGGATCGGCGCCAGGTTGTCCACCTCGTCGTAGGTGGGGACGACGACGAGGACCCGGGTCACGCCGCGCTCCGCCGGGCCCGGCGCCGCACCCCCGGGACGACGACGGTCAGCAGGGCGCCGGCGCCGAGGGCGGTGAGCACCCACTCCGGCGCCGCGCCCAGCCGCTCGGCCACCGTGGTGGAGTCGCGCTGGGCGACGTCCTCGACGAACACCGCCGGCTCGAACAGCTCCGACCGGGCCGCCAGGGAGCCGTCGGGCGCGACGACGGCGGAGATCCCGCTGGTCGCGGCCACGACCACGGTGCGGCCGAACTCGACCGCGCGCAGCCGGCTGGCCGCCAGCTGCTGCTCGCTCTCGTCGGTGTAGCCGAAGGTGGCGTTGTTGGTCTGGACGACGATCATCCCCGCCCCGGCGCGGACGACGTCGCGCACCAGCCCGTCGTAGACGACCTCGAAGCAGATGACGTCCCCGACCTGCGCGCCGCCCATCTCCAGCACCCCGACCCCGGTGCCGTGCACGAAGTCGCGGCGCACCAGGTCGACCTTGTCGCTGAACAGGCGGAAGAAGTCGCGGGCGGGCACGTACTCGGCCAGCGGGACCGGGTGCCGCTTGACGTAGGTGTCGCCCGGGCCGTCCGCGGGGTCCCAGACGATCCCGGTGTTGCTGATGAACCGGCCCGGGCCGTCGACCACCGCGCCGACCAGGATCGGGGCGTCGATCGCCGTGGCGGCCCGGCTGATGGCGCGGGCGGCGTCCTCGTTGACGTAGGGGTCGATGTCGGAGCTGTTCTCCGGCCAGATGACGAGGTCGGGCTGGGCGCGCTCCCCCGCGGCCACCGCCTCGGTGAGCTCCACGGTCCGGGTGACGTGGTTGTCGAGCACGGCGCGGCGGCGCTCGTTGAACTCCAGCCCCGGCTGGGGGACGTCGCCCTGGATGACCGCGACCGTGCGGGTCGGCCCGCCCTCGGTGAGCGACGGGCCGGGCAGCGGCAGCCAGGCCAGCCCGCCGAGCAGCGGCACCGCGAGGGCGCCGGCCGCGGCGAGGACGCCGGCGCGGCGGCGGCTGCGATCGCGGCCGTGGACCAGCGCCAGGACGGCGGCGGCCAGCAGCGTGCCGGTCAGCGCCACCGCGAAGCCGACCAGCGGCACCCCGCCGTAGGCGGCGTAGGACAGGAACGGGCCCTCGGTCTGGCTCAGCCCCAGCCGCCCCCAGGGGAAGCCGCCCAGCGGTACCCGCCCCCGCAGGACCTCCTGGGCCACCCAGAGGGCCGCCGCCCACAGCGGCCACAGCGGCAGCCGCGAGGTGGCCGCCGTCGCCGCCCCGAGCAGCGCGAACGACAGCGCCTGGGAGGTGGCGAGCGCCAGCCACGGGAACGAGCCGACGTAGATGCCGCTCCAGGACAGCAGCGGCACGAAGAAGGCCAGGCCGCAGACCAGGCCCAGCCACGCCCCCGAGCGGGCCCGCTGACCGCGGACGGCGAGGGCCAGGGCGGCCGGGCCGAGGGGGGCGAGGACCCAGACCGCGGGGCCGGGGAAGGCCAGCAGGAGCAGCAGCCCGCCCGCGGCGGCGAGGAGGGTGCGCCAGGGCCAGGCGCGCCGGCCGGGCCGGGCCGCGGGCCGCGGCTGCTCCGCCGAGCGCTCCAGGGTGCCCGGGGCGACCGATCCCACCGTCGCCTCCCGTGTACCCGGCGCTGCCGCGCGCTGCCTGCCCCGCGCCGGTCGGACGGGGCCCCGACCGCCGGCGTCGTTGCCGCGGTCGGGCCCAGCATCCCATCCCGGCGGTCCGTGCCGGTCGCTCGCCGGAACGGGCGTCGTCCGTGCCGGGGCCTCCCGGTGGCGCCGGCGGAGGCCGGGCCGCGGTCGCCGCACTCCCGGGCCGGCGCGGCCGGTCGCTGGCGGCGACCGGCGGGCCGTTGTCCGGTGGTGCGGGCCGGGGCGGCCTGCGCCGGGTGGCCCGGTGCGTCCTCCCCCGGTCAGCCGGCGGCCCCTGCGACCCGGACCGCGGTACGGCGGGCGCCGTCCGCACGGCCGGGGGCCGGTGCGACTGGTCCGGGGCAGCACGTGCCGGTGCTCCCGGAGTGGAACTGCAGGGACTGTAAGGAGGGCACCGGCGGCCGCCGCGTCCCCGGCGGACCGCGGTACGACTCGTGACCTGTTCGTTACGGCGTGCCGGCGGGTCCCGGGACGACGAGGGTGGCGGTGGCCTCGACGACGGTCTGCGGCGGGTCCAGCACGCCGGCGGCGGAGGGCCCCCG
Source organism: Geodermatophilus sp. CPCC 206100 (assembly GCF_048569675.1). Lineage (NCBI taxonomy): Bacteria > Bacillati > Actinomycetota > Actinomycetes > Geodermatophilales > Geodermatophilaceae > Geodermatophilus > Geodermatophilus sp. CPCC 206100. The sequence goes on along the minus strand of NZ_JAQISV010000048.1, from coordinate 19,842 downwards.
CTCGGGCTGGGCGCGGGCCACGACGCGGGCGGTGCAGCGCAGCTCGCGGCTGCGCCGGCCGATGCGCACCACCTCGGCGGTCGCCTCCAGCACGTCGCCGGCGCGGATCGGGCCCAGGAAGCGGACCTCGGTGTAGCCGGCCAGCAGCCCCTCGTCGCCGTCCAGGACGATCGCCACCTCGGTGGCCACGTCGCCGAACATGCCGAGGGCGTAGGCGCCGTCGACCAGGTCCCCGCCGTAGTGCGCGGCGGCGTACGGCACGTAGCGGCGGTGGGTGACGGTGAGGCCGAGGCGGGGGTCGTCGCTCACGGGGCAGCTCCGGCGGGCACGAGGGTGGACACGAGGTAGCTGGCGACCTCGCCGGGCGTCGTCCCCCGGCCGAAGACCTTGTCGACGCCGAGCTCGCCGGCCATCGCCGGGTCGAAGCGCGGGCCGCCGACGACCAGCAGCGGGCGGGACTCCCCCATCGCCTCGCGGAAGGCGGCGGCCAGCTCGCGGGTGTTGCGCAGGTGCGCGTCACGCTGGGTGACCACCTGCGAGACCAGGACGGCGTCGGCGCGCTCCGCCCGGGCGCGGGCGACCAGCTCCGGCACGCTCACCTGGGCGCCGAGGTTGGCCACGCTGAGCTCGCGGTAGTACTCCAGGCCCTTGTCCCCGGCGAAGCCCTTGAGGTTGAGGATCGCGTCGATGCCGACGGTGTGCGCGTCGGTGCCGATGCAGGCCCCGAGGACCACGAGCTTGCGGCGCAGGCCGCTGCGGATGGCGCCGTTGACCTCCGCCGGCGACAGCAGCGGATAGGCACGCTCCTCCACGTGCACCGCGTCGAGGTCGACCAGGTGCCGGACGCTGCCGTAGACGACGAAGAAGGTGAACGCCGCGCCGTCGCCTGCCGTCCCACCCCCACCGCCGATGCCGTGGCTGTGCACCACCATCGCCGGGTCCAGGCCCATCTTCTGGGCCAGCTGCAGCGCGGCGCCCTCCGCCCGCGGGCCGGGGGCCACCGGCAGGGTGAACGACAGCTGCACCATCCCGTCGCCGGTGGTGTCCCCGTACGGGCGGATCACGGTCCCGTCAGGCATGCACTCGCTCCAGGAGCTCCAGCGCCGGGTTGTACGCCTCCGGCCCCAGCCGGACGACGCCGTCCAGGCCCTTGCCGCGGTCCGGCGGCCGCCGGGTGATGCCGAAGGTGCCGTCGGCGATCGCCTGGAGCAGCCCCTCGTCGGCGATCCGCTCCAGCAGCTGCACCGCCTCGGTGAGCACGGTGTGCGCGCGGCGGTCGATGAAGCCGCCCCGCGGCGGGGCGAAGTCCTCGGCCAGCCCGCCGGCGGCGTCCAGAACGTAGCGGACGTTGCGCAGCGCCAGGTCGCGGTCGGACAGCCACGGGGTGACGACGGCCTCGGTCATCATCCCGACCAGCAGGATGCCCTGGCCGGTGAGCGCGCCGGCCAGGTTGAAGAAGCCGTCGAGCAGGTAGCCGCGGAACACGTCGCCGGTCATGTGCTTGGTCGGCGGCATCCACTTCAGCGGCGCGTCGGGGAACAGCGCGCGGGCGAGCATCGCGTGCGCCAGCTCCAGCCGGAAGGACTCGTGCCGGTCGGGGTCGATCTCGAAGGCGTGGCCCAGCCCCAGCTGCCAGTCCTCGAGGCTGGCCTCCTTCGCCAGCGTCTCGTTGAGCAGCTGGCTGACGGTGACGGTGTGCGCCTCGTCGACGGCGTCGGCGGTGGTGAGGTAGTTGTCCTCGCCGGTGTTGATGACGATCCCCGCGCGGGCGTGCACCATCCGGCTGAACCGCTGGTCGACGAAGGTGCGCTGCGGGTTGATGTCGCGGAAGAGGATCCCGTACATGGCGTCGTTGAGCATCATGTCCAGCCGCTCCAGCCCGGCCAGGACGGCGATCTCGGGCATGCACAGGCCGCTGGCGTAGTTGGTCAGCCGGACGTAGCGGCCGAGCTCCGCGCCCACGTCGTCCAGCGCCGCCCGCATGAGCCGGAAGTTCTCCTGGGTGGCGTAGGTACCCGCGTAGCCGGTGCGGGTGGCGCCCTCGGGCACGTAGTCCAGCAGCGACTGCCCGGTGGAGCGGATGACGGCGATGACGTCGGCGCCGGCGCGGGCGGCGGCCTGGGCCTGCGGGATGTCCTCGTGGATGTCGCCGGTCGCCACGATCAGGTAGATCCAGGGCCGCCGCGGCGGGTCCCCGAGCCGGGCGACCAGCTCCTCGCGGCGGGCACGCTGGGCGTCGATCCGGGCGATGCCGGCGGCCACCGCGTCGCGGGCGGCGTCCCGGGCGCGCTCGGCGTCCGCGCCGGAGGGCACGGTGAACCGCGCCGTCCCCGCCCCGACCTGCTCGGCGAGCCCGGCGAGGGTGCCGCCCGCGGCGAGGGCGTGCCAGACCGGGAGGGCGACGCCGGACTCCAGGCCGACCTGCTCGCGGACGGCGTCCACCACCCGGTTCACCCAGGGCACCCGGTCGGTGACGGGGCCGTCGGCGGCCACCGACCCGGTGACCGGATCGGTGCCGGTGAGCCCGGCCAGCCGCAGCACCGCCCGCTCCACGGAGACGGTGGTGTGCCGCCGCGCCAGGTCCACGACCGGCTGGGCGGCCCGGCCGGCCAGCTCCCGCGCCCGCGCCACCAGCAGCGGGTCCAGCTCCAGCCGTGGTCGATTTGCGCGGAAACCGACGGAGGGGTCGGTCATGGCAGGGCTCCGATCGGGTCGCCGTCGACCAGCAGCAGCCGGCAGTCCGGGCGCTCCCGGCCGGCCAGGACGTCCGACAGCGTGGACGGCGTCGCCCACAGCGCCAGGTGCGCCGGCGCCCCGACCGCGAGCGGCCCGGCGGGGTGCTCGGCCCGGACGGCGTGCCAGCCGCCGTGGGTGGCCGCGTCGAAGGCGTCGAAGGGCCGCAGCCCCGAGCCGGGCGTGCGGTGGTCCACGGCGGCGTGCACGCCGCCCCAGGGGTCCAGCGGGGTGACGGGGGCGTCGCTGCCCAGGGCGAGGGCGACACCGGCGTCGGAGAGGTCGGCGAACGGGTTGCAGGCCGGTGCCCGGCCGGGGCCCAGCCGCTCGGCGTACATGCCGCCGGTGCCGCCCCAGGCCGCGTCGAACGCCGGCTGGACGCTGGCGACCATCCCCCAGTCCGCCATCCGGGCCACCGCCGAGGGACCGGCCATCTCCAGGTGCTCCAGGCGGTGCCGGCAGGCGCGCACGGCGGCGGCGCCCAGCTCCTCGACCACGGTGCCGACGGCGTCGAGCACTTGCTCGACGGCGGCGTCGCCGATGCAGTGGAACCCGGCCTGGACCCCGGCCCGCGTGCAGGCCCGCACGTGGTCGACCAGGGACGCGGTCGCGAAGCGCAGGCTGCCCGCGGTGTCCGGCCGGTCGGTGTAGGGGGCGCTCAGCGCCGCGGTGTGCGAGCCGAACGCGCCGTCGCAGAACAGGTCGCCGCCGGCGCCGGCCAGGCCGAGCTCGCGCACCACGTCGAGCCCGCCGCGCTCGGCGAGCTCCCCCCAGTAGCCGAGGACCAGCGGGCCGGGCTCCTCGGCGGCGAGCGCGAGGAGCACCGCGAGGTCGTCCGCGCCGGAGACCTCGGGGCCGGCCATCTCGTGCACGCTGCCGATGCCGAGCGCGGCCGCCGCGTCGAGGGTGGCGCGCTGGGCGGCGCGTCGCTGCCCGGCGTCCACGGCGCCGTAGGCGGCCCGCCGGGCGGCGTGGTGGGCGTCCAGCCGCAGCCGGCCGTCGGGGTCGAAGCCGGGCAGGCCGGCGATGCCGGGCACCCGGTCCAGCAGCGCGGTGGAGACCGTCGCGGAGTGGACGTCGACGCGGGCGAGGTAGGCGGGCCGGTCGCCGACGACGGCGTCCACGTCGGCGCGGGTGAGGCCCCGGCCCTCGGGCCAGCCGGTCTCGTCCCAGCCGGTGCCCAGCAGGATCCCGGACGGCGCGGTGCGCGCCTGGGCGCCGATCGACGCGACGGCGTCCACGAGGCTCACGCTCGAGTGGAGGTCCAGGCCGGTGAGGGCCAGGCCGGTGGCGGTGGCGTGCACGTGCGCGTCGACGAAGGCCGGCGTGAGCAGCGCCCCCTCCCCCGCGATCCGCCGGTCGGCGGGGGCGGCGTCGGCGGCGTCGCCCAGCCAGGCGACCCGGCCGTCCTCGATCCGCACCGCGCGGCCCGGGCGGTCGCCCACCGTCACGTCGGTGACCAGCAGGGTCATGCCCGCACCCGCGGGTCGAGCAGGGCCCGCACGCCCGGGGTCGACCGGTAGAGGTCCAGGGCCAGGGCCGCGTGCCCCGGCGTGTAGCCGTTGCCGATCAGCATGGTCACGTCCGCCGCCATCCCCTCCGCTCCGAGCGCCGCCTGCGCGAACGACGTCGCCATGGAGAAGAAGACCACGGTGCCGCCCTCGGCCGTGGCCAGCACCGCCCCGTGCTCGGCGCCGGGCGCGTCCACGCAGACGACGGTCACCTCGGCCGGGGTGCCGACCGCCGCGGCCACCGCCAGCGGATCGGTCGCGTCGGCCACCACGACGCGGTCGGCGAGGCCCGCCGCGGTGAGCGCGGCGGCCTCCCGGTCGTCGCGCACCAGCCCGGTCAGCTCGGTGGCTCCGGCCGCCCGCGCGGCGGCCAGGCTCAGGCAGCCGGACTTGCCCGCCGCCCCCAGGACGGTCACCGACCGCGCACCGCTGCGCCGCACCACGCGGGCGGTCGCGGCCGGCGCACCGCACACGTCGAGGACGGCGAGCGCGACGGGGTCGGGCAGGTCGCCGGGCAGCACGGCGGCGATCGAGCGGGCGAACAGGATCGCCGTTCCCTCGGCGGGGACCTGCTCGGAGCGCCCGTCCCAGCCGGCCAGGCCGTCGGTGATCCGCAGCGGGGTGAGGGTCAGCGACACCAGCGTGGCCACCCGCTGGCCGACGGCCAGGCCGAGCGGGGACTCCTCCCCCACCGCGTCGACGACGCCGAGGAGCATCCCACCCGAGCCGGTGACCGGGTTCTGCACCTTGCCGCGGTTGCGCACGATGTCCAGCACGGCCGACCGCACCGCGGGGCCGTCCCCGCCGCAGGCCTCCGACAGCTGCCGGAACGACGCGGCGTCGAGGTTCAGTCGCTGTATCGCGATGCGCACCTCGTCCGGCCCGACCGCCGGGTCGGCGTCCAGCCGCTCGGCCGCCTGCGGCAGCACCCCGGCCGGCGCGAGGACACGGTGGACCCCCAGCGCGCGCTCCGCCGGCAACACGTTCGTCGTCATCAGCCCTCTCATCATGGAGAACCTATCGTGCCAGAGCTCAGCAACCGCAGGATCTCCCGTATGGTCGCCGGGAGAGTGGACGAGGAGGCGCGCCGACCGTGCTGGAACAGCCCTACGAGTACACCGCCCGCGACCTGGTCGAGCCCGACTGGCACCGGCTGCCCGGCTTCGCCGACGTCTCCGCGGCGGAGTGGCGCAGTGCCCAGTGGCAGCGTGCGCACTGCGTGAAGAACGTCCGGCAGCTGCGCGGCGTGTACGGGGACCTGCTCGACGAGGCCTTCTACGCCGACGTCGCGGCCGACCAGGCCGGCCGCGCCACGATGTCGCTGCTGCTGCCGCCGCAGATGCTCAACACGATGGTCCCGGACGCCGTCCCCACCTCGGCGGCGCTGCGCGCCGACCCGGTGCGCCGCTACATGCTGCCGGTGGCCTCCGACCGGCTGCCCGGCGACGCGGCGAGCCACCCCCACGCCGCCCGCGACTCCCTGCACGAGCACGAGATGTGGGCGGTGGAGGGCCTCACCCACCGCTATCCCACCAAGGTGCTGGCCGAGCTGCTGTCCACCTGCCCGCAGTACTGCGGTCACTGCACCCGGATGGACCTGGTCGGCAACTCCACGCCGGCGGTGGACAAGCTGCGCTTCGCGCTCAAGCCGGTGGACCGGCAGGCCCAGATGCTCGCCTACCTGCGCGCCACCCCCGGGGTCCGGGACGTCGTCGTCTCCGGCGGGGACGTCGCCAACCTGCCGTTCCGCACCCTGGAGGCGTTCGTCGCCGGGCTGCTGGAGATCGAGTCGGTGCGCGACATCCGGCTGGCCTCCAAGGCGCTCATGGGGCTGCCGCAGCACTGGCTGCAGGACGACGTCGTCGCCGGCCTGGGCCGCCTGGCCCGGACCGCCCGCGAGCGCGGCGTCTCCCTGGCCGTGCACACCCACGTCAACGCCGCGCAGCAGGTGACCCCGCTGGTCGCCGAGGCGGCCCGGGCGGTGCTCGGGGCCGGGGTCCGCGACGTGCGCAACCAGGGCGTGCTGCTGCGCGGGGTCAACGCCACCGCCCCCCAGCTGCTCGACCTGTGCTTCACGCTGCTCGACGGCGCCGGCATCACGCCCTACTACTTCTACATGTGCGACATGGTGCCCAGCGCCGAGCACTGGCGGGTGTCGCTGGCGCACGCCCAGACCCTGCAGCACGACCTCATGGGGTACCTGCCCGGGTTCGCCACCCCGCGGATCGTCTGCGACGTCCCCTACGTGGGCAAGCGCTGGGTGCACCAGGTCGCCGAGTACGACCGCGAGCGCGGCATCAGCTACTGGACGAAGAACTACCGCACCGGCATCGAGCGCGCCGACGCCGCGGCCCTCGAGCGCCGCCATCCCTACTACGACCCCATCGACACGCTGCCGGAGAGCGGGCAGGCCTGGTGGCGGGCCCGGGGCCGGGACGCGGGCGCCGCCGACCGCGCGGCCGCGGCCTCGCGGGAGGCCTCGCTGGCCGGCTGAGGCCGCCCCGTCCCGGCCGCACCGGGGGCCGCCTCCCGGTGGCCGGCCCGGGCGGTCGGCGGTATCCAGGTCAGATGACCGCCGCCGGGGTCCTGTCCACCGCGCGGCTGTGGCTGCGCCCGTGGACCACCGGCCGCGACGACCTCGGCCGGCTGCTCGACCTCTACGGGCGCGACGAGGTCACCCGCTGGCTGGGCGGCCGGCCGTCGGTGTCGCCGATCGAGCTGGTGGCCCGCTGGGCCGCGGTGTCGGCGACCGGGGAGCGGGCCGGGGTGTGGGCGGCGGAGGTCCGGTCGACCGGCGTGGTGGCCGGCACGATCCTGCTCAAACCCCTGCCCGAGGGCGTCGGCGAGGTCGAGGTCGGCTGGCACCTGCACCCGGACTGCTGGGGGCACGGCTACGCCACGGAGGCCGCGCGCGTCGTCGTGGAGCGGGCCTTCGCCGCCGGCCTGCCCGAGGTCTACGCCGTCGTCCGGCCGGGCAACGCGCGGTCGCTGGCGGTCTGCCGTCGGCTGGGCATGCAGCCGCTGGGCCGGATGCGGCGCTGGTACGACGTGGAGCTGGAGGTCTTCCGGCGGATGGCGCCCGCTGTCGTCGAGTAGCCGGTCGGTCGCCTGGCCTGTCAGCGGGGGCGGCGGCGGGCCAGCAGGGCGCGCAGGCGGACCACCGGGTGCGGCCGCGGCAGCTTCTGGCGGGTGCCGCGCACGTCGTGCGAGTCCAGGTGCTCGGCCTCCTCCGGCGTCGGGGCGGTCCCCCCGAGGTGGGCCGGCAGCCACCAGCGGTCCTCCGGGCCGGCCGGCTGCTGCGGATAGCTGCGCTGCGCCTCGTCGACCAGGGCCTCCATCGCGGCCCGGATCCGCCGCAGCAGCTGCTGCGGCCGCTCCCCCGGCTCCGGCACGAGCGGCTCGCCCAGCACCACGGTGACCGCGACGTCCCGCCGTAGGACGACGGGGTGTCCCTTGGTGGCGATCCGCTGCCCGCCCCACACCGCGGCCGGGATGACCGGCACGCCGGCGTCCATCGCCATCCGGGCCGCGCCGGCCTTGAGCTCCTTGACCCGGAAGCTGCTGCTGATCGTGGCCTCGGGGAACACCCCGACCAGGTGGCCGTCCTTGAGCGCCCGCAGCGCGGCCTCGAAGGCGGCGGCACCGGCCCGGCGGTCGACCGGGATGTGCCGCATCGCGCGCATGAACGGGCCCGAGAACCGGTGCGCGAACACCGACGCCTTCGCCATGAAGCGCACCAGCCGCCGCTGCGGCAGCGCGGCCAGCCCGAGGAAGGTGAAGTCCAGGTAGCTGACGTGGTTGCTGCAGATGATCGCGCCGCCGGTGGCGGGCAGGTGCTCGCCGCCGCGGACGTCGAACCGGAAGCGGAACAGCCGGAACACCACCAGCGCCAGCCGGATGACCAGCCGGTAGGGCAGGTCGCGGGGGTCCGGCCGCGGCCCGAACAGGTTCCCGCGGACGACGTCGCGCCAGCTCGCCGTGTACATGGGCGGACGATAACCGGCCGGTCCGGGTGCGGCCCCGGTCAGCGCTGCGTCTCCTCGACGGCGGCGCGCACCACCGCGGCCAGGTCGCCGGTCTCGGCGTGCACCCGGCGCTGGAAGTCCGCGCCGGTGCCGCGGCGCAGCACGGAGGCGACGCCGTCGGCGACCCGCTGCTCGTCGCCGGCGTCGGCCAGCACCGGCCGGACGTGGTCGAGGAGGGCGGTGACGACGTCGGCGGCCGGCGCGGGCCGGCCGGTGGCGGGGTGCACCAGGTCGCCGGTCGTCCCGGAGCGGCCGGCCCGCCAGGCGGCGACCCGCACGACCTCGCTGCGCACGTCGGGCGCCGGGACGCCGGCCCGCCAGTCCCGGGCGGCGGTCTCCACCAGGCCGCGGACCAGGCCGGTGAGGGTGACCGCGTCCTCGGCGTGCAGGGCGACGTCGGCGATGCGCACCTCGACGGTCGGCCAGCGCTCGGACAGCCGGGCGTCGAAGTAGACCATCCCGGTGTCGACGATCGTGTCGGTGGCGACCAGGTCGGCGATCAGCCGGTGGTAGTGCGCGGCGTCGGCGAACAGCTCGTTCGGGCCGGCGGACGGCCAGCGGTTCCAGGCCTGGGAGCGGAAGCTGGCGTGCCCGCTGTCGCGGCCGAGCCAGAACGGGGAGTTGCTGGTCAGCGCGGTGAGCACCGGCAGCCATCCGCGGATCCGGTTGAGGACGGCGACCCCCTCCTCGTCGTCGTCCACCGCGACGTGCACGTGGCAGCCGCAGGTGAGCTGCTCCAGCGCCGTGAGCCCGAAGGTGTCGGCCATCTCGGTGTACCGCTGCCCCGGCGTGGTCACCGGCTCCACCTCCACCGGGGAGCTGGCGAGGGCGGCGACGCGGGCACCGACGCTGCGGGCGGCGGCGTCGGCCCGGCTGCGCCAGTAGCGGAGGTCGGCGGCCACGTCGGCGAGGTCGGCGCAGACGCGGGTGGCGAACTCCAGCTGCTGCGCCTTGAGCTCCGGCACGAGCCCGCCCCGCGGGTCGTCGCCGTCCGCGGCGCCGGGTCCGGCATGATCGGCCGGCGGCGCGGCGCCGGGTCCGCGTCCGCCGCGGTCGTGCTCCGCGACCGTCTCGCCCTCCCCCCGTCGGGCGGCGACCTCCAGCGCGGCCGGGCCCAGCGGCACGGGCCGTCCGGCGGGGTCGACGACCAGCAGTTCTTCCTCCACGCCCACGGTCCGCACCCGCCCATGATCACCACCGCCGGTACGGCGCGCGACAGGACGGCGTGGACTCCTCCGTTATGCCCAAGTGAGTCAGCCATGGGTACGGGTCCTGCCGGTCCCGTACCCATGGCTGGTCCGGCACCGCGGGCCTCGCGCGTCGCTGCTCCGGCGCCGCAGGCGCCGGCACCCGGAGGGAGCAGGTGACCACGAGATCGGGGCGCGAATGTGTTGGGGATAACGGTAGACTGACGGCATGACGGGTGCTTGGCAGCCCCCGCTGCCGTCGATGCCGATCCCTCCCGCCGTGCGGTCGTGGCGCCGCCTGCGCCCGCCCGAGGGCTACGAGCCGCAGTGGCGCCGGCTGGTGGACGCCGCGCTGGAGCTGGGCCTCGGGCCCGACCAGCTGGCCGAGGACGGGCTGGACCCCATCGCCGCCGCCCGCGGCTGGAAGCCGGCGACCGTCGCGCTCTACAGCAAGGTCGCCCGGTACGGCGGCGTCGCGCTGCCCTCGGTGCGCACCCCCGAGCCGGAGCCGCCCACCCTGGACCTCGCGCCGCTCACCCAGATCCGGTCGGAGGCGCCCGAGCACCTGCGGACGGTCGCCTGGTGCGCGCTGGCGCTGAACTGGCCGGGCACGATCGGCCAGTTCCGGGCGCTGCGCCGCGAGCAGGTGCACGCGACCGCCCGCCGGCTGCTGGTGTCCACCGACGACGGCGAGTGGTCGGTCCCCGGCGCGGTGTCGGCCTGGCACGCCTGGGAGGCCACCCGCGCCCGCTTCCCCGCCCTCGCCGCCAGCCCCTGGGTGCTGCCGGCTCTGCGCCGCGGCCCCGGCCTGGCCTCGGCCGTCGGCGGGCAACTGTCCTCCCAGGCGCTGCAGGTGACCTTCGCCAAGCACGCCGTGCGCACGGCGCACTCCCTGCGGCTCACCGCGCCGCCGTCCCGCCGGGACGCGACCGAGGCGCTGGCCGCGGCCTACCTCACGCTCTCCTACGACTCCTTCCGCCGCCTGGCGCTGGCCGGGGGCGCTCCCCCGGTCAGCGCCCGCGGCGCGGTCCGGGCGCTGCGCACCGTCGCCCGGTCCGCGCGGATGGCCGGCTGAGCGCTATCCCAGGGTCAGCTGCTCGGCGGGCGCGGCCGCGCTCCGGCCCGGTCGCGTCGGAGGCGGGGGCGCGCCACCCGGCGCCGCCGGCAGGCTGCCGGCCGGGAAGTCGGCGTCCGCGTCCCCCGGGATGCCCGCCGGCGTGTCGGTGCCGCGGGCGCCGCCGCCGGACTGCCGGTCCAGCCCGTACCGGGCCAGCAGCGGCGCCACCCGGCCGGCCAGCCAGCGCCGGTACTCGGGGTCGACCGACGCGCCGCGGCGGTAGAGCTGCCGGTAGCGCGGCACCAGCTGCGGGTGCTCGCGGGCCAGCCAGGCGGAGAACCACTCCCGGGCGCCCGGCCGCAGGTGCAGCGGCACGACGGTGACCCCGCTGGCGCCGGCCTCGGCGATCGCCGCGAGCGTCGCGTCGAGGTCGGCCAGCCGGTCGGTGAGCCCGGGCAGCACCGGCGCGAGGAACACCCCGCAGGACAGGCCGGCGTCGGCGACGGCCCGCACCAGCTCCAGCCGCGCCCGCGGGCTGGGCACCCCGGGCTCGAGCGAGGCGTGCAGCTCGTCGTCCCCGATCGCCAGGGACACGCCCAGCCCGATCGGCACGTCGCGGGCGGCCGCCGCCAGCAGCGGCAGGTCCCGGCGCAACAGGGTGCCTTTCGTCAGGACGGAGAACGGCGTCCCCGACGCGGCCAGCGCGCCGATCACCCCGGGCATCAGCCGGTAGCGGCCTTCGGCCCGCTGGTAGGGGTCGGTGTTGGTGCCGAGCGCGACGTGCTCGCGCCGCCAGGACGGCCGCGCCAGCTCCCGGCGGAGCACCTCGACCAGGTTGGTCTTCACCACCACCTGGCTGTCGAAGTCGCGCCCGGTGTCCAGCTCCAGGTAGCTGTGCGTCCCGCGGGCGAAGCAGTTGTGGCTGATCACCCCGTTCGCGACGAAGTCGCCGGTCCCCGTGGTGATGTCGTACATCGGCATCTCCAGGCCGAGGTCCTCGATGCCGACCACGCGGAGGTCCGCGTCGCTCTTCACCGCCGTGCCCACGACAGCGCACTTCCGGCGGATCGCGGGGTCGACCAGGTGGATGAAGCGCAGGTGCTCGCGTAGTCCTCCGCGCAGCCGGACCGAGCGCACCCTGTTGGCGAGGCCGCGGTCCTCGAGCACCGCGTCGAACCCGAAGTGGGCGAAGGCCAGCTGCGTCCGCTCCAGCATGTCGTCGGCCGCGTTGCTGATGCGGAGCACGTGGCGGCTGCGGCTCCCTTCCGCATCGAAGACGCCCGCGAGGAACCCCCGGTGCCACGCCTCAGCCGGTTGCTCCGGCCACGCGACCAGCTCCGAGATGCCCCGCACGGACGCCGCCGATGACGTCCGGATCCCTGCCATCGCCCGTCGCCGGTCCGTGGCAGGGCTGAACTCGAAACGGGCGGTGCGGATGCCCTCCAGGGCCAGGTACTCCTGGGTGCGGTCCAGTCCCTGCGGGTCGACCAGCGCCAAGCGGAACCGATGCTGGTCTCCGTGCCGCCGCCCGGCGCGCTCGTAGTGGTACACCGCCAGGTTGGCATCTCCACGCACCATCCCGGTCAGGTAGCCACGGCGGTAGTCCGCGCAGGCCGCCGGCGCCGTTGCCGAACACCCGAAACCGAGGAGCTCGTCGTTCGTCGTCAGGTACGGACGACGGTCCCGTCCGGCCATCGCGCCGGTGACGTGCTTCCAGCCGCGGCCGGTGAGGAAGCGGTGGTCGCCGCTGGCGACGAGCTCCGTGCCGTCCGCCAGCCGCACCCGATGCGCCCGCTTGACCGTCGACCAGTGTGCGAGCACCTCGGTCGTCACGTAGTGCCGATACGACCCCCGCACCTCGGTGCCGACGATCCGGTCCCCGACTCGCAGGTCGGCGATCGCCTTCTGCCGGCCATCGGCCATGAGGATGGCCGTGTCCCCCGCTAGGCAGTAGACGCAGGCATGCGAGCAGCCCCGGTAGGGGTTGATCGTCCAGCGGAACGGCATGGGCGAGGGGTCCGGGACCTCGTTGAGCGCGCTCTTGCTGCGCACCTCGTGGAAGGTGACGCCCGGGAACTCCGGCACCTCGACGCTGCGCAGCAGCCCGCGCATCGTCGGCATGCCCGGCAGCGTCGCCGGCTCCTCGGCGTCCAGCCGCTGCCCGTCCCACCGCATGCCGTCATCCGAACACACGTTCGAGTCGGTGTCCAGGCAGCGCGGGCTAGAGCGGCGGGCGGTCCTCGTAGAAGGTGGAGAGCACCACCGTCGTCCGGGTGGTGACGTTGGCCGCCAGCCGGATCTTCTGCAGCAGCGTCTCCAGCCCGTCCGGCGAGGCGACCCGCACCTTGAGGATGTAGCTCTCCACCCCGGCCACCGAGTGGCAGGCCTCGATCTCGGGCAGGTGCGCCAGCCGGGAGGGTGCGTCGTCGGGCTGGGCGACGTCGATCGGCGTGATCGACACGAACGCGGTCAGCCCCAGCCCCAGCGACGGCGCGTCGATCTTGGCGTGGTAGCCGGTGATGAAGCCGCGCTGCTCCAGCCGGCGCACCCGCTGGTGCACCGCCGACACCGACAACCCCACCCGCTCGGCCAGCTCGGTGTAGCTGGCCCGGCCGTCGCGGGCGAGGGCGGCCAGCAGCGCGCGGTCGACGTCCGCGGACGACGCCGCCCCGCCGGGCTCAGCCGGCGACGACGACGAGCTCACGGCGGCCCTCGTTGAGCGTCGCGACGCCGTCCTCGGTGCAGACGACGATGTCCTCGATGCGCGCGCCGCACCGGCCCGGCAGGTAGATCCCGGGCTCCACGGAGAAGGCCATCCCCGGGCGCAGCGGCAGGTCGTTGCCCGCCACGATGTAGGGCGCCTCGTGGGTGTCCAGCCCGATGCCGTGCCCGGTGCGGTGGATGAAGTACTCCCCCCAGCCGGCGGCGGCGATCACCTCGCGGGCCGCGGCGTCCACCTGCTCGGCGGTCACCCCCGGCCGGACGGCGGCGGTCGCGGCCGCCTGCGCCTCCTGCAGGACGGCGTACCACTCGGCGACCTCCGCTCCCGGCGCCGCCCCGACCGCGTAGGTGCGGGTGCAGTCCGAGCGGTACCCGGTGGCCGTCTCCCCGCCGATGTCGACCACGACCAGGTCGCCGGCCGCCACCACCCGGTCGGACAGCTCGTGGTGCGGGCTGGCGCCGTTGGGCCCGGAGCCGACGATCGTGAAGTCCACCCCGACGTGCCCCTCGGCGAGGATCGCGGCGGCGATGTCGGCACCCACCTCGGCCTCGGTGCGCCCCACCCGCAGCCACTCCCCCATCCGCGCGTGCACCCGATCGATCGCCGCACCGGCCGCGGCCAGCTCGGCGATCTCGGCCGGCGTCTTGACCATCCGCAGCCGGTCGACGACCGGGCCGGCCAGCTCGAGGGCCGCCCCGGACAGCGCCCGCTGGACGCCCAGGGCGTGCTCGGCCCAGGTGCGGGCCCCGACGGCCACCCGGGCCGGCGCGGACCCGAGCCGGGCGGTGACGGCGGCGGCCAGCAGCGCGAAGGGGTCGTCGGTCTCGTCCCAGGCCAGCACCTCCAGCCCCAGGCCGCCCGCCGGCCCGGCGTCGACCATGGGGGCCTCCAGCCGCGGGACGACGAGGAACGCCTCCCCCCGGCGCGGCACCGCCAGCGCGGTCAGTCGCTCCATCGCGTGGGCGTTGTAGCCGCACAGGTAGCGCAGGTCGGAACCCGGGGTGACGACCAGCAGGTCGATCCCGAGCTCGTCGGCCACCTCGCGGGCGGTGCGCAGGCGGTCGACGGTCACCAGCGGTCCGGGCGGGGAGGAGGAGGACACGGACGGCAGACTATCCACGCGCACCGGAACTGCTCCCTGCCGTTACGGTCGCGGGCTGTGACGACCATGCTGCTGGACGCGGCCAGCCTCTACTTTCGGGCCTTCTACGGCGTGCCCACCAGCGTCACCTCGCCCGACGGGCGCCCGGTGAACGCCGTCCGCGGCTTCCTGGACATGACCGCCCGGCTGGTGACCGCCCACCGGCCCGAGCGGCTGGTGGCCTGCTGGGACGACGACTGGCGGCCGGCGTTCCGGGTCGAGGCGCTGCCGTCCTACAAGGCGCACCGGGTGGCGCCGGAGGGCGGTGAGGAGACGCCCGACGAGCTGGGCCCGCAGGTCCCGGTGCTGGTGGAGGTGCTCGCCGCGGCCGGGATCGCGCGCGTGGGCGCACCCGGCTACGAGGCCGACGACGTCATCGGCACCCTGGCCACCCGGGCCGAGGGGCCGGTGGACGTGGTCACCGGCGACCGGGACCTGTTCCAGCTGGTGGACGACGAGCGGTCGGTGCGGGTGCTCTACACCGCCCGCGGGATCACCGACCTGGAGTACGTGGACGAGGCCACGGTGACGGCGAAGTACGGCATCCCCGGCCGCGCCTACGCCGACTTCGCGGTGCTGCGGGGCGACCCCAGCGACGGGCTGCCCGGGGTGTCCGGCGTCGGCGCCAAGACGGCGGCGGCGCTCATCACCGAGTTCGGCGACCTCGCCGGCATCCGGGCCGCGGCGGCGCGCACCGTCGTCCCGAAGGCGCCGCTGACCGCCGCCGTCCTCAAGAAGCTGGCCGCCGGCGCCGCGTACCTCGACGCGGCGCCGGTCGTGGTGGCCGTGGCCCGCGACATCGACCTGCCGCAGCTCGCCGACGAGCTGCCCCGTCGCCCGGCCGATCCGGACGCGCTGGCGTCCCTGGCCGCCGCGCACGGCCTCGAGTCGTCCGTGGCGCGGCTGGGCGCCGCCCTCGGCTGGCCCGCCTGACGCCCGGGCTCAGACCTCTTCCCAGGTGTACTCGGCCAGGACGACGTTGGTGATCCGGATCTGCAGGGTGAGGTCCTCGCGGTCCTCCGTGGTGCCCGAGCACTCGTACACGGCGTCGGACTCGACGACCATCTCCGCCGGGCACCGGACGTCGATCGGCACGCCCGCCCGCTCCTCGAACTGCGCCGCGACGTCGCGCTCGACGGCCGAGCGGTCCAGGACGGTGTCACCCATGACCCGGGCGAGGACCACGGCCAGGCCGATCAGCGCCGCCAGGGTGAGCAGGCCCAGGTAGAGGCGCAGCCGCGACCGGCGGGGCGCCGTCGCGCCCCCGAACGGGGGCTGGCCCGGTCCGTACCCGGGCGGACCGCCGAAGGGCGGCTGCTGACCCGGCTGCCCGTAGGGACCCGGTGCCCCGTAGGGGCCGGGCGGCCCGTACGGCGGCTGCCCGTACGGGCCGGGGGCTCCGTACGGCGGTCCCGGCGGCGGGTACTGCTGCGGGCCCGGCGGCCCGTACCCGCCGGGCTGCTGAGGGGAGGGCGGCGGCCCGCCATAGCCCCCGGGCGCGGGCCGGCCGTACGGTCCCGTCGGCGGGGGCGGCCCGGGCCGGCCGTACGGCTCCGGCTGGTCGCCACCCTGAGGTGGGTTGCTCATCGTCGCTCCCGCTCGCCTGTCCGCCGCCCGACCCGACCGTGCCGGCGGCGCTGGGGATTGTGCACCACGGACACGGTCCCACCGGCGCCCCACACCGCAGCTCAGCCGCCCACCGCGACCGCCACGACACCCCGGCGCACCCGCTCCACGGCCTTGCGGGCGGTGCCGGCGACGGGGTCGTCGGCGCTCTTGCCGAGTTGGTCGAGCAGGTCGATGAGCTGCCGCGCCCAGCGCACGAAGTCCCCGCCGGACAGCTCGGTGCCGGCCTGCTCGGCGCCGGCCAGCACGCGGTCCAGGCTCTGCCCGTCCGCCCAGCGGTAGGCCGCCCAGGCGAAGCCGAGGTCCAGGTCGCGGCCGGCCGGGACGCCGTGGGCCAGCTCGACGTCCTGCAGGCGGGCCCGGATGCCGCGCATCTCGGCGATGGCGGCGCCCACCTTGCCCGCGGGCACCGCGGCCTGGTGGGGGGTGTCCCGGCGCGCCTCGAACACCACCGTGGAGACGACGGCGGCGAGCTCGGCCGGGCCCAGCCCCCGCCACACGCCGGCCCGCACGCACTCGGCGACGAGCAGGTCGGCCTCCGACCAGATGCGGGCCAGCCGCCGTCCGTCGGCGGTGACCACCGGGACGTCGTCGGTCACCGGCACCGCCTCGGTGTCGGCGGGCACCAGCGGGGCCACCTCGGGCACCAGGTAGCCCAGCTCCTCGAGGACGTCGCAGGTGCGGTCGAACTGGCGGGTCAGCGAGCCGGTGCGCTCGGCCATCTTCCGGTGGGTGGCCTCGGCCTCGCGCAGGGCCCGCAGCCACCGGTCTGCGGCGCGCACCCGCTCCTCGCGGTCGGGCAGCGAGTGCACCGGGTGCGCCCGCAGCGCCCGCCGCAGGTCGTGCAGGACCGGGTCGTCGGCGGCCGCCGAGCGCTGCTTGACCCGGCGGGCGCCCAGGTCGTTCTCCACCCGGGCGGTGCGCAGGGTGGCGGCGAGGTCGCGGCGGGCGTGCGGGCTGCGGTGGTTGAAGTTCTTGGGCACGCGCACCCGGGCCAGCGCGGTCACCGGCGTCGGGAAGTCGACCGCGCCCAGCCGCCCGGCCCACTTGTCCTCGGTGAGCACCAGCGGGCGCGGCTCGGCGAGGTCGGTCACCCCGGGGTCCAGCACCACCGCCAGCCCCTGCCGGCGCCCCGAGGGCACCCGGATGACGTCCCCGGGCCGCAGCGCCGCCAGCGCCTCCCCGGCCTCCATCCGGCGCTTGGCCTGGGAGTCCCGGGACAGCTCCTTCTCCCGGTCGGCGATCTGCTGGCGCAGGGAGGCGTAGCCGCCGACGTCCCCGCCCTCGGAGTGCATCTCCGCCGCCCAGCGCTCGGCGTCCTGCTCGTGCCGCGCGGCCGCCCGCGCCAGGCCCACCACCGACCGGTCGGCCTGGAACTGGGCGAAGGAGGAGGCCAGCAGCTCGCGGGCGCGGGCCCGGCCGAAGGAGCCGACCAGGTTGACCGCCATGTTGTAGCTGGGCCGGAACGACGACCGCAGCGGATAGGTGCGGGTGCTGGCCAGCCCGGCGACCATCGACGGGTCCATGCCCGGGGCCCAGACGACGACCGCGTGCCCCTCGACGTCGATGCCGCGGCGGCCGGCCCGGCCGGTGAGCTGGGTGTACTCCCCCGGCGTGACGTCGACGTGCGCCTCGCCGTTCCACTTGACCAGCCGCTCGAGGACGACGGTGCGGGCGGGCATGTTGATGCCCAGGGCGAGGGTCTCGGTGGCGAACACCGCCTTGACCAGGCCGCGGACGAAACACTCCTCGACGGTCTCCTTGAACGCCGGCACCAGTCCCGCGTGGTGCGCGGCGATCCCGGCCATCAGGCCCTCGCGCCACTCCCAGAACCCGAGGACGTGCAGGTCCTCCTCCGGCAGCGAGCCGGTGCGCTCGTCGATGATCTGCGCGATCTCGGCGCGCTCGTGCTCGTCGGTCAGCCGCAGCCCGGACCGCAGGCACTGGTCGACGCCGGCGTCGCAGCCGTTGCGGCTGAACACGAACGTGATCGCGGGCAGCAGTCCGGCGCGGTCCAGCCGCTCGATGACGTCGGGCCGGGCCGGCGGCTTGTAGCGGGGCTTGTGCCAGTCCCGTTCCCGCCGGGACCCGCCGTTGCCGCCGCCCCAGGTGTCGATCCGCCGCTCGTACTCGCGGACGAACCGCACCAGCTCGGGGTCGACCACACTGGCGCCCCGTTCGCGGGTGGACTGGACGCGCGGGGTGTCGCCCTGCTCGGCGGCGTGCGCGGCCGGGCGCAGGCTGAACAGGTCGAACACCCGGTTGCCGACCAGCATGTGCTGCCACAGCGGGATCGGCCGGATCTCGCTGACCACGACCTTGGTGTGGCCGCGGACGGTGACCAGCCAGTCGCCGAACTCCTCGGCGTTGCTCACCGTCGCCGACAGCGACACCAGAGTCACCGACTGCGGGAGGTGGATGATCACCTCCTCCCACACCGCGCCGCGGAAGCGGTCGGCCAGGTAGTGCACCTCGTCCATGACGACGTAGCCGAGGCCGGAGATCGCCGGGGACTCCGCGTAGAGCATGTTGCGCAGCACCTCGGTGGTCATCACGACCACCGGCGCGTCCCCGTTGACGGCGTTGTCGCCGGTGAGCAGCCCGACGCGGTCCTCGCCGTAGCGCTCGACCAGGTCGGCGTACTTCTGGTTGGACAGCGCCTTGATCGGGGTCGTGTAGAAGGCCTTGCGGCCCTCGGCCAGCGCCTTGTGCACGGCGAACTCGCCGACGACGGTCTTCCCGGCGCCGGTCGGCGCGCACACCAGCACGCCGGCGCCGTCCTCGAGCGCCTCGCACGCCTCCACCTGGAACGGGTCGAGGGAGAAGGACAGCTCGGCGGTGAAGTCGGCCAGCGTGGGGTGGGCACTGCGCCGCCGGGCGGCCGCGTACCGCTCCGCAGGGCTGGACATGCCTCCACAGTAAGGACCTCCCGGCCCCCCACCACTCGTGGGCTCGCGGTGGGACCCTGCCGGCAGGCCGAAGGGCTCAGCGGCCGGTGCCGACGACGGCCAGCGCGCCGGGCACGCAGACGCTCTCCGCCGGCAGCGGGGCGACCGGCTCCCCGTCGGCGTAGGTGGTCAGCCCCGCCGCCGCCAGCCGCACGCGGGCGGCGCGGTGCACGCTCACCGCGGGGTGTTCGACGTGGGTGCCGGCGGTCAGCCGGGGCCGGGTCCGGACCAGCTCCCGGCGGCTGACCGGCCCGACGACGGTGACGTCGAACCGGCCGTCGGCGGGGTCGGCCGCCGGGCAGACCCGCATCCCGCCGCCGTACCAGGGCGTGTTGCCGACGGCGACCAGGGTGACCGGCAGGGTCCGGGTCGTCCCGTCCAGGTCGAGGGTCACCTCGCGGGGGCGCAGCCGGGCCAGTTCGGCCAGGATCGCGACGTCGTAGCGGCGGGGGCCGCGCGGCCAGCGCAGCCGGTTGGCCCGGTCGGTGACCGCCGAGTCGAAGCCGCAGCACAGCACGGTGGCCCACCACCGGTCGCCGGTGCGGCCGGCGTCGATCGCGGCGGCCTCCCCCGCGAGCAGGTCGGCCGCGGCGGCCCGTGCGGCGGCGGCCGGGTCACGCGGGACCCCCAGCGCCAGGGCCAGGTCGTTGCCGGTGCCGGCCGGGACGACGGCCAGCGGGACGCCGGTGCCGGCCACGGCCTGCAGTGCGGCGTGCGCGGCGCCGTCCCCGCCGACCGCGACCACCGCGGCGGTCCCGCCGGCCACGGCCGCGGCGGCCTGCCGCTCGGCGTCGGCGCGCGTGACGGCGGGCAGCACGCGGGGGGCGAGGCCCGCTCCGCGCAGCGCGTCGAGGACGCCCGCGGCCGCCACCCGGGCCCGGCCGCGGCCGGC